>JAWOEM010000150.1:0-11682 GCA_046482785.1 Salinivirgaceae bacterium | reverse complement strand
AAAAGAGGCTTCGCAGCCCACAGCCGCTGATACAATTACTTTATATGAACACGTAAGAGTAGTTGATTCGGCGCAGTAAAAAGAAAAGATTGTGTTTTTTTATAGTAAGTTTTTTTAGATTAGAAAGGCTCTGTAATGGTGCCTTTCTTTTTTTATGCTCGTTTTTTCAGACGGTTTCTATTATTTCGGATAATTTTATGGCTACTTTACAACAAAAAATTATTCCAGATAACGATTGTATATCCCGATATGAATAGTTATAGTTTCGATTCCGTTTTTATAAAATTGAAAAGCCTTCCACAACCTGCCACTTCATGATTTACTGAGTTTGCAAGATAAACGCAGCGCCTTCTAATCCTGAAAAGATTACATGTTTATAGTAACACGAAGCGCAAATGGAAAAGAACTCCGGAGGTGTCGAACTTCTTTTTGCCGTAAAGAAATATTTATAATTCGGTAGATTTTAATCGCTCTAAGGTTTTTCGTTGCCTTCCAACCTTTTCGATGGGTGTTTTCCGGCACCAAATATATAGTGGGCGCTACCCACTGCTGTTGCTGTATGCTTCTTGGGCTTTTTTGGCTGGAAAAGATGTGTTTAGAATGGCTTTCGTAGCCTTTGGTTCGTTTTAACGAGAGGTTGATGCTTTTTTAGCCCCAAGGGGGCGGCCAGCAAAAGCCCGCGGGAACGCCCCGGGTATATAGCAACGCCATTAATCCTCCGCGTATCGGCGTTCCTAAATAGTGAAAACATGCCATCGGCGGAATAATTGCAAATCATATTCATAATCGTAGTCCAAAAAAACCTTCGCCATATCCACGGCGTGGGTTTGTTTGTTACCTGTAATTACTTGCAAAATTGTTCGTGCATTTTATGTAGAACCCACACCGTGGCTTGCCTAATTACTAAATTTCAATTTACCCAGTTCCTCAATTCCCGAAATTTGCAAGGCGCAATATAATTCTGGGGGTATTACGCGTTTATAGAATAATGTAACATTTACGGAGCCACGTTTCTGTAGGAGGTCGAACAATTAATTCAAGAATCATCAATTGCGCGCCGATGCAAAAAGGAATTATCACAAATAGTCTAAACAAAAAAAAAGAGCGCCCATCGGGCGCTCTTTCAATTATCACATTTATGTGGCAATTATTCTTTTACAATTGTCATTTCATCAACAAGGTTCTTAGCTCCTGCAAATTTATCTACAACAAATAGAACGTAGCGAATATCTACGCAAATGGTGCGTTGTAAATCTGGTTCAAAAGCAATATCGCCACTCATAGCTTCCCAGTTTCCATCAAAAGCAACTCCAATAAGTTGGCCTTTGTCGTTCATAACAGGGCTACCTGAGTTTCCTCCGGTAATATCGTTGTTGGTAAGGAAGGCCACAACCATTTGTCCGTTTTCGTCTGCATAACGGCCATAGTCTTTTGCTTCGTACAGTTCTCTCAAACGTGGCTTAACGTTAAACTCTCTTACGTCAGGGTCTTCTTTAGCCATTGCGCCTTCTAACGTTGTGTAATATTTGTAATGAACCGCATCTTTCGGGTCGTATCCGCCCACGGTACCGTAGGTTAATCGCATCGATGAGTTTGCATTCGGATAGTAGCTTTTGTCAGGGTTCATTTCCATTAAGCCGGCAACAAATAACCGCTGACCTTTTGCAAAGTCGGCTTCTTTAGCCATCATGCTGCCTGCAACACCGCGATATTTATTGAGAATTTGTTTTCCGGCTATGAATGCAGGATCTTTTTGGAGTGTTTTCAGGTCCGGCTCTGCAATAAACTCTTCCAGCTTTTCCTGATCAACAAAAATTGATTTTTTGAATAGTTTGTCTACGTATTTATCAATTTTGTCCACATCTCCAATTTCTTTTACAAATTCCGGATAGCTTTCTTTATCGGCCATTTCCATGAACGTTCTGATCATCGATTTCATCACTTTTTGATCGAGTGACGCTTCATAATCTTTAAAGAAATCGGCAGCAGTGTGCTTACTTCTTTTCTGGAATTTTTCGATATATTCTGTACTGTCCGGGTTTTCTTCGAGCACTTTTTCTAGTCCGGCAGCTACTCTGTAGCTAAAATAAGGAGCCTCGGTTCCAATAAGCAGTGTTTCTAACAGAATTGTTATATCACGCTGTGTTTCGGCGGTGCTGGTTTGGTAATCTTCGATAAGTTTCAGGGCTTCGCCATACTTTTCTTTACGATCTTTGTTTGCATTAACCCACTGCGAAAATTCTTTTTCCAGTTCTTTCTTTTTTCCAACTACGTCGAGGGCTTTTAGTCCTTTATTCTGGCCAATTGAGTACTTCCAGTAGTTTGAAGAACGCGCAAATTTTGATGCGTATTTGATGCGAACTTCATCGCTGCGATCCATCGCTTCTTTCCAAATATCTTGTTTGATTCCACGAATTTCTGCACGGAACTCATTGGAATACTTCATGGTATTTTCTACTCCCCAAGAAGAGAGGTAGCGTTGCGTTGTGCCGGGGTACCCCATAATCATGGCAAAATCGCCTTCTTTTACACCATCAAGTGAAATGGTAAGGTGACTTTTGGGTTTGTGTGGAACATTATCGTCTGAGTATGCAGCAGGTTTTCCGTCGGGTCCGGCATAAACGCGGAACATGGCAAAATCACCTGTATGGCGGGGCCACATCCAGTTGTCGGTATCGGCTCCGAATTTTCCAATTGATTCCGGTGGTGCACCTACTAAGCGTACATCCATAAAATCTTCATAAACAAATAGAATAAATTGGTTGCCTTTCAACATCGACTGTACAATGGTTCTGTAGTGGCTATCGCCTTTTGCTTCACTGGCAATTACTTGGCTTACAGAGTCGATGAGGGCATGGCGTTTTGCTTCTTCCATGTCGGCAGATACATTAGCCAGAATTTTATCTGTAACATCTTCTGCACGAACCAAGAACGATGCTGTTTTTCCGTGGTTCGGAAGTTCTTCTTTTTTCGATAATGCCCAGAAGCCATCGGTCAGGTAGTCGTGTTCTACATTACTGTGTGCTTGAATTTCGCCATAACCACAATGGTGATTTGTTAGCAACAAGCCTTCTTCAGAAATAACTTCAGCAGTACACGAACCTCTGTCCAATGCCACAATTGCATCTTTTAAACAAGCTTGGTTGATACTGTAAATGTCTTCGGCCGAAAGCTTCAAGCCCATCTCTGTCATTTCACCAATGTTTAGTTTTTCAACTAACATTGGGAGCCACATACCCTCGTCGGCGCGTACTTGCGCAACCTGAAACATGAGGGCTAGTCCTGTAAATAATAAAACTATTCTCTTCATTACGTATATTTAATTATTAAATGATATTTTGCTCCTGCAAATTTAATACTATGTTCAGCGTTGGCAAGAATGTTCGTATTTTAAATAAAATAGTGTACAAATACGTACAGTTTTTTGAACTGCTTTCTTCCAAAAGTATTTACGGCATACATAACGTTCTTGTACGGTTTTTGTTGCAACCCTGTGTGCTGCTTATCGTAGTAAACGTTATATAAAAACAATAAGAATGGATATTCGAGATATTTCCAATGAGGACTTGGTTGCTTTTTTAACTGCAAACGGACAAAAGGCTTTCCGTGCAAAGCAGGTGTGGCAATGGATATGGGAAAAAGGAGTGGGAAGTTTCTCCGAAATGAAAAATATTCCCGGGGAGTTACAAACATTATTAAACGACAACTATACGTTGCATAAATCCGTTCCGGAAACTGCACTTAAAGCAAAAGATGGAACAACAAAAGTGGGTTTCCGCTTTCGCGATAACCAAATTGCAGAGGGTGTGTTTATTCCTTCAGGCAAACGTGTTACGGCCTGTGTTTCTGCTCAAACAGGGTGTAAATTAAACTGTACTTTTTGTGCTACCGGGCTTTTGAGTCAGGGGCGCGATTTGAGTGCAGGTGAAATTTTCGATCAGGTATTTGAAATTCGGCGGATGGCAGAGGCCGAAGAAAGAAGTCTGACAAACATTGTCTATATGGGCATGGGCGAGCCGCTGCTGAATTACGATGCTGTGATGAAATCTATCGAACATGTTACCTCCAAGCCCGGATTGGCGATGTCGCCGTCGCGCATAACGCTGTCCACTGCCGGAATTATACCGGGTATCAGGCGGTTAGCCGATGATGAGGTGAAGTTTCATTTAGCCATATCATTGCATTCGGCCAATAATAAAATTCGCTCATCATTAATGCCAATCAATAAAAAGTACCCGCTGGAAGAGCTTTCAGAGGCTATTCAATATTTTCACGAGAAAACGGGTGAGCGCATTACGTTTGAGTACCTCATGTTGAAAGATGTGAACGATACCCTTACCGATGCAGAAGAGCTGGCGGTGTATTGCAGGTCTTTTCCGGTCAAAATAAATATTATCGAATTTAATCCTGTAAAAGAACTGCCTTTTGAACCATCGACCACTGAGCGTGTCGACCAGTTTGTGAAGTTTTTGGAATCTCGCAATATGGTTGTTAATGTTCGTCGAAGCCGTGGAGACGAAATCGATGCAGCTTGCGGACAATTAGCAAACCGCCAAACGACAAACAAAAGCTAATAAGCATAAAAATTTGACTACAGTATGTTTGCGAAATTCTAGACAATGTATGGGTAATATATTGATTGCTGATGCACGCCTATTTCATTTTCTGATTGGGATTTTTTTGCATATTGCATTTGGTGAATATTTATTACTTTTGGAATCATAAATAAATAATCATAAACATGAAAGATGTAATCCTGATACTGTCAAGTGGCGGAGCCAGAGGATTGGCTCAGATTGGCGTAATAGAAGAGCTGGAAGAGGCAGGGTATACTATTAAGGCTGTTGCCGGAAGTAGCATTGGAGCGCTTATTGGTGGATTTTATGCTGCCGGCAAATTAATTGAATTTAAAGATTGGGTTCAGAAACTCGATCGGATTGATGTAATGAAATACTTCGATGTAGCTCTAAATTCCCGGGGTTTTATTAAAGGGCAAAAAATAATGAAGGAACTGCGTTCTGTAGTCGGCGATCATAATATTGAGGACTTTTCCGTTACATTTAAAGCCATTTCATCTGATATCACCGATCATAAAGAAATTGTATTCGAGAAAGGTGATTTGTTCGATGCCATACGTGCTTCGGTCTCTATTCCCGGCGTTTTTACTCCTTTCGAGCAAAATGGGAACATGCTGGTCGATGGGGCTGTTTGCAACCCAATGCCAATGAATGCTTTTGAGCGGAAAGAGAACGATATGATGATTGCAGTAAACCTCAATGCACGTATCCCCTTTGAGGCACCCGAAATGCCTAAAGAGGCTGTGGAAGATCGGGAGCGTTTGCTGGAGGTTTTCTATCAGTGGAAAGATAAGGCTGCAAAGCGTTTCAATGTGAAAAAATCAAAAACAGATAAGAAACCAGGTCTTTACGGAGTGCTATTTCGCTCGTTTGAGGTAATGCAGGAATCATACACCGACGAATTGGTGCACCGGTATCACCCCGATTTGCTGATAGAGCTCTCCCGGGAATCGGCCGATACGTTTGAGTTTAATAAAGCAACAGAGCTAATTGCCTATGGCAGACAGCAAACAAAGAAGGCGCTGGGTTTATGAAAATACTGAAAATTATTTTAAGGTCTCCCTTAGCCTTATTCCGTTTGGTTTTAGTAGTGGTTTTTACCTTTCTTATGTATGTAACGCTTGTTTTTGTTCTGTTTGTGCACAAGAAAAAGCCCGTCAACACGCTTTGGCACCTCATGAATTTTTGGTGCCGGTACATGTTAACGCTTATAGGCGTGGCTGTCGATCTTGAAATTGAAGGCGAAATGGACAAACCCGGCCTCATTTTGTCGAATCATCGGTCATACATAGATATTTTCATCAATTTGTCTCTTCATTCGGCGCGTATTATTGCTAAAAGGGAAATTGGTAGTTGGCCATTAATTGGGTATGGTTTACGGGCTTTCGATGCCTTACTGCTCGATAGGAGCAGCATTGCCAGCCGTATGGAAAGCATTCGCATTATGGAGGAAGTGCTGAAAAATAACGAGTCTCTGATTGTTTACCCCGAGGGAACAACCCATCGCGGACCCGAACTTGGCCCCATAAAAGAGAGCACCTATCGTATTGCAGCCAATAATAACTCATGGGTTTATCCCGTTGCTATTGAGTATAAAAACCAGGACGATGCATGGATTGGAAAAGAATTGTTTGTTCCCCACTTTATACGGCGTTCAGGTGCAATAGAAAGGCATGTTGCTGTGCGTGTAGGAGCTCCATTCCGGAGTACAGACGGCAAGGAGTTGAAAGAATATGTAGAAGGTTTTTTACGCGATCGAATTAGCAAAATTCGCAATAACTATGATCGGAAGGAGTGAGGTATTTATTGGCGGCAGTGTAGCAAAAATCCCAACCAATAAACGTAAATCAAATCAGCAATTTGCCGGATCGTATACGTTAATTAAAAAATAGAAACAAAAAAAAGAGGCTGCATCGCAGCCTCTTTTTTTTGTTTTCTTGTTTAAAACGAAAGATTATTTTTCAATTTCCAATAACTCAACTTCGAAAATTAGTGCAGAGTAAGGCTCGATATTGCTACCCTGTGGTCCTCGGTTTCCGTAAGCAAGTTCTTGTGGAATATAAAATTTGTATTTTGCTCCTTCTTTCATAAGTTGCACTCCTTCTGTCCAACCGGGAATTACACCGTTAAGTGCGAATGAAATAGGCTTGCCACGTTCTACCGAACTGTCAAATACAGTTCCGTCGATTAAAGTACCATGGTAGTGTACTTTTACTTTGTCGGTTGCGGCTGGCTGAGCACCTGTTCCTTTTGTTAGAACCTCGTATTGTAAACCAGACTCGGTAACTTTAACTTCGCTGCGTTTTTTGTTTTCCTCAAGGAATTTTTCTCCGGCTTCTTTGTTGCCTTCAAATTCTTTTGCTTCCTCAGCAGCTTTTTGCTCGTTGGCTTTTTCAAGCAATTCGTTTACCATGGCCGACCCGGTTTGTGCATCAATTTTCGATACATCGGTTGCAACATCTTTTATACCTTGAACAATTAGGTCGATATTTACTTTGTCCTGAAGTTTGAAATCTTCAATTGCACCTAATAATCCTGACGCTATGTTAACTCCAAAGCCATAACCAAAGCTGTCGTTCATGTTTAACAGTTCATCGCCTTTGGTAATCTCCGGCATTTGAAATGTAGAATCCATTTGCATTTGCTGCAATGTTGTTCTAATCATCTGCATCGCTTCTTCGTTAGGGATTTTTGGCACGTCGTTTATCGCATCATTAATACCCTTCATAAATTTATCTTTGTTGATAAATTCAGTAGTTTCAAAGCGATCCATTTGACTCCAGAAACTCTCTGCTTGCGTTGAACCCAAAGCGTAACTTGTTGAGTCTTTTTTTGTTTTCATTTCAGTGCTGCTTGATGCCTTATCACCATTGCCACACGCTATAAACAGGGCTGATGTAGCCGCTAATAATACCAATTTTGTAATTTTCATGTAATTTTTCATTTTTATGATTCAATAATTGTAATTTTTTCGATTAAATCGCCGGCTTTTATTTCTTCTACAAGGTCTATGCCCTCAACAACTTTGCCGAAACATGTATGTGCTCCATCTAAATGTTGAGTGTTTTGGCGGTTATGACAGAGGAAAAATTGTGAGCCTCCGGTATCTTTCCCGGCATGTGCCATGCTCAATACACCACGATCGTGATATTGTTTTTCTGCGTCGGTTTCGCATTTAATTGTGTAGCCTGGCCCGCCTGTTCCTGCTCTTTGGTCGTTTGGATCTTTTGAATGCGGACAACCGCCTTGTGCCACAAAACCCGGTATTACCCTGTGGAAACGCAGGCCATTGTAAAACCCTTCGTTGGCCAGCTTTACAAAGTTTTCAACTGTGCCGGGGGTCTCATCTGCATATAACTCTGCAACCATGAGGCCTTTGTCTGTCTTAATTTCTGCTTTCTTCATCTAGTATATATTTCGAAATTGTTATCGCTTATCTTGTTGATTGAAGCTACTTTGCTACTGGTCTTGTTGTATTCTACTTCAAATTTAAAAAACACCGCAATATCGGAATTTCTTTTCGGGAAGACAACTAACAGCCAACTTATATTATTCCGTAACCCAAAATCAGCAAGAAAAAATAATGAAAACCGCTGGATTCTTGCATAAAGCGATTTTGGTTTTCCTCTAAATTCCGCGAATATTTACATTTTAGTTCCAAAATGCTTGTGGAATTTAGGATGCGTATTTATTTTTTTGGTATGGGTTATTATACCTATTTTGAGTTAAGGTCGTTAGGTGTCGATTGATTGGGATTTTAACCGTACCTTTGTTCATATATTTTGTGTAAACTCTAAAATCCGCAAGAAAAAATAATGAAAATCACTGTATTCTTGCGAACATTCTTATTTTTGACAAAAAAATATGTATGGGAAGAATTACGTATATAATTATTGAACTCAATTAATGGATTGTGCCGAAATAACTCGACGTTTTAAACTTGTTTTTTTGCCCTTTAACGGCCTTGAAAATTCATCCAATACTGGCTATTCGCAGTATTTTCAAGTTGCTAAAGAATAAAACAACTTCGTTAAAACGGCCTGCTTATTACATTACAATCCCCACGTCGATATTTTAATTAAAATGCAGCAAAGTATTTTTGCAAAAATAAATTCCAGTACCATGAAATTATTGCTTTTCATACCACTTGTTTTTCTTTTATCTGTTGGGAGTGTTTCTGCACAAAAGTGCAAATACGAGAAAGATATGATTGATGCTGTTACAGAAATGAAAATCAAACGAACCCGGCCGGTTGATATCGCCCGGGTGAATAATAATCCGTTGTTGGTTAAGGCTCAATGTATTGGTAAAAATAAATATTTGAAAATCAGGTATTATATGTATGAGGGGTTCAAAATTAGAGAAAATGAGCCGCTGGAGTTCTTTTTTACTGATAATACAAGTCTGGAAATTACAGCTCGCGAAATGCCTGAATCGAAAACGTCCGGTGGTTTTACTCAAGTTTCGGAGCTTTTGGTTTACGATTTAACCCCCGAACAATACCTGATGCTTATGGAGAAACCGTTGGCAGAAATTAAGTACTATGTGGAAACAGGTGGTTTTGTGCGCAAAGAGGTTCGTAAACGCGATAGCGAGAATTTGATGCACATATTGAAATGCATACTTTTAGACACCGATAATTTTTAGGGTTTGGTATGAGGTATTTGAAAACGTTTATTCTTGCACTGTTTTTTTTGCTTTTCATTGGCGGATGTCGTCCCCAAATGATGGTGGAGGTTGATGAACCGGATGATAGCGACTTGCCGCGGTACTGTTTTACCGAACGCATGTTTTTCTACGAACTGGAAAATGCAGATGAAAACATCGTTCTAAATCTTCATACCAATCAAGCTAACACGCGAAGCCAGTTGTTAAAAATGCCGATCTTTGTTTTTATTGCCAACAAAACCAAACGCGATGTGCGTTACCGATTGGAGTATCGCGAAAATTTTATAGGAGATAGTCTTCTTGCTACGCACAGTCAACCGACAATAAAATTATTTTCGATTACCGATAAACAAGAGACAACCATTACTGATAAGTATCAATTTGGTGCTACTGCTGAAATAACAGATTTGTCGTACAATTTACGGTTACAATTTCCGAAAGCTTTGCTCAAAGAACTAGAGGAGCCGGTAATGGGAATTGTTTCTGAACTCCCCAAAGAAGATCGAAAATCAGCCAGTAGCCCAAGCACCACATCAACGCGGGCAACTTACCAGCAAAACCAAATGTATACCCGGAATACGCGAACAGGTTATTCACCTGCCCAAGAGCAAATAAATTCGCCCACTACGCATACAATTCCGACCATTGATGTGTGGTTTCGGGTAAAGTTATAGCAAAAATCCGCAAGGAATTACTATAGTATATCTTTGTATTCCTTGCGGATTTTAGGAGTATGTGTGCTGAGCGCCAAACGCTCATTTTGGTTTTATTTTGTTGGTTTCGCCACTTTCTTTAGCATGAGCTCTTCGAGCTGTGCCTCGCTTACATTGCTTGGGGAATCGATCATTACATCGCGACCGTTGTTGTTTTTTGGAAATGCAATTACATCCCGTATAGAGTCGAGCTTTGCAATGAGTGATACAAGCCTGTCGAACCCAAAAGCAACGCCTGCGTGTGGTGGAGCACCGTATTTGAATGCATTCATTAAAAATCCGAATTGATCTTCTGCCTCCTCTTCAGTGAAGCCCAATGTTTTAAACATTTTTTGTTGCAGGGTTTGTTCATGAATTCGTACCGATCCACCACCAACTTCTACTCCGTTAATTACCAGGTCGTAGGCATTGGCACGAACTTTTCCGGGGTCGCTGTCGATAAGGGCAGTATCTTCCGGTTTTGGAGCTGTAAACGGATGGTGCATGGCATAAAAGCGTTGCGTATCTTCATCCCATTCCAAAAGTGGAAAGTCCACCACCCACAATGAAACAAACGTATCTTTGTTGCGCAAATTTAAGCGGTTGCCCATTTCAAGGCGAAGCTCTGATAAGCCGTGCAGAGTAATTTTCTCATCGCCCGCCAAAATAAGCAGCAGGTCGCCCGGCTTGGCATTAAACTCAGTAACCCACTTTTGAAGTTCGGTTTCGTTATAGAATTTGTCTACCGATGATTTGAAGCTTCCGTCTTCGTTGTATTTTACGTAAACCAGTCCTTTGGCTCCAATTTGCGGGCGCTGAACCCATTTTGTTAGTTTATCGAGTTCTTTGCGTGAATATTCAGCCTGACCCTGAGCACAAATTCCGCCAATGTATTCAGCATTGTCGAATACAGCAAAGTTTTGTCCTTTTACAAGGTCGTTTAATTTATGGATTTCCATATCAAACCGCAGGTCGGGTTTGTCGTTCCCGTATTTTGCCATTGCTTCGCTGTAAGGCATTCTCCGGAAAGGAGTTTCCATATCTACATTTAGTACATTTTTAAAGATTGTTTTGGTCATCTTTTCAAATGTGGTGAGGATGTCTTCTTGTTCGGCAAACGACATTTCGCAGTCTATTTGCGTAAATTCCGGTTGGCGGTCGGCACGTAAATCTTCATCGCGGAAGCATTTTACAATTTGGTAGTACCTGTCGTAACCCGATACCATAAGTAATTGCTTAAATACCTGTGGCGATTGTGGTAAGGCATAAAAATGGCCGGGATTCATGCGCGATGGTACAATAAAATCGCGTGCTCCTTCGGGCGTCGATTTAATGAGTACCGGCGTTTCTATTTCGTAGAAATCTTCTTTATTCAGGTAGTTGCGAACTTCTTGCGCAACCTGATGCCGCAGCGCCAATTGCCTTTGTAATTGGGGGCGGCGCAGGTCGAGATAGCGATATTTCATTCTTAGCTCGTCGCCACCGTCGGTGTCTTCCTCGATGGTAAACGGGGGAATGTCCGATTTGCTTAAAATATTCAGGTTTGTGCAAGCAATTTCCACATCGCCGGTAGGCAGATTTTGGTTTTTATTGCTTCGTTCAATCACCTTGCCTTTTATTTGAATTACGTACTCGCGGCCTATTTGGGTAGACTGCAAGCCGCAATCATCATCATTATACGCCAAGTCTGTTCCACCACAGGATGTCCCCTGGTACAAACTGAGTTGGGTGTCAAAATCGGAATC
>JAWOEM010000004.1:0-3956 GCA_046482785.1 Salinivirgaceae bacterium | reverse complement strand
GGAAAAATCGGCAACAGCGTATTTGTCAAATGCCATTTGTGCCATATTTTGTGCATGTGCTATAATGCTACTGTTAAAACTAAAATCGAATTCATTGAATAAAGGTTTGCATTTTTCGGCACCACTACCAATAAAGTGAATATTTTTTCTAGATATTAAATCTTGAAATTCGGTTTCATCCACCACCATTGGTGTCGCTGGTTTGAGCTCGTTTAGGTGGTGATTGTAATATGCGTAATAGATTTCCATTCTTCGTGCATCCATCATAGGAACTACCAAGGCATTACTTTCAATAGATGTTTGGCTGAGGTACTGTGCTGCTATAATTGCAAGCGTGGGAACTGAAATGAACGGAATATTTGCGGCATAGCAAATGCCTTTTGCTGCCGAAACACCTATTCTAAGTCCGGTGTAAGAACCCGGCCCCATACTCACGGCCACTGCTGCCAAGTTTCTAATGTTGGTATTGGCTTCTGCCAATAGTTCGTTTATTAAAACAGTAAGAACTTTGGCATGTGCACGTGGTTCGGTCGATTCTTTGTATAGGGTGTATTTATTGTTTTCGGTCAAAGCAACCGAACAAGTCTCAGCAGATGTTTCGATACATAATATTTGTGTCATTTCTGGCATTCATTATTGTTTTCGGGACTTATAAATTGAAATCATTTCCCATATAAAAATCAAGAATTTTTACTTTGAAAATTAATTCAAATTTTGCGTTCAGCAGATTAATGTTCGATTGAGCCAGTGTGTTTTTTGCCAAATTGTATTCTGTCGAGTTTATTACCCCCGCATTGAATCGTTCCTCCGCATATGCAAACGCTTCTTCGCTGGCATCTAATTCTGTTTCAGCGGCCCTGAAGTTTTCGTATGCTGCGCGCGCATCATTTCTGGCACTTTCAATTTTTTTGTAAATATTTTGAAGCGTAATCGATTCTTCAACTTTCGTAATCTCGTAGTCAATTAACGCATTATCTACATTGTATTTTGTCCTGAATTTGTTGAAAATGGGTATTGATAATGTTAATCCTACATTCGCCTGAACAAAATCTTGCGTTTGTTCTCCAAACTTATAAGTACCTAAAGGGTCTTCAGGATTTACTGCGGCCTCGTTATACCGTGTCGAAACGCTTCCCCCAAGGTATAGCGATGGATAATAGTCGGCTTTTGCCAGGTCAATTGCCGTATTGCTGGCCTCCATACGAGCTTTTATTGCCTTTATTTCCGGTAAATGCTGTATTGCGATGTTGTAAATGTTGCTAATCGCAGGTAATTTAGCATACAATCCTTTTGCTTCAATTGTTTTGGGCTTAGCTATAATGATTGTGTCTGTGCGTAAGTCCATCATTTGCCGGAGGTTTATACGCGCTTCTTTTTCTAAGTTTTTATAACGAATTATTTGGGCCTTTTCGCCTGCCGATTGTGCTTTTAACTCCAAAACATCGCCCTTGGGCACACTTCCGGCTTTCATTAGTTCTTCTGTGCGCTCAATTTGTATTTGAGTTGTTTGGAGTTGGTTTTGTGCGGCCTTTGCTTGTTCTCCATTATAAAGAATCTGCAAGTAGTAATTCACAATTTGTAAGGCAATATCGTTTGCATACCTCTCCTTGTCGTGTGTTGCAGCTTCTTGTTCTTTCAGACTTTTTTCTATGCTTTTGGTGTTTCTAAAACCGTCGAACAGCGCTACATTTGCAGATATGTCTGCATTCACGTAGCCTATTCTTTCATCCACAAAACCTAATTTATCCTGACTAAATGTTTTTCCGAACGATTGTCCGGCAGATAAGTTTCCATTAACCGATGGAAGTCGGTTATATCGCGAAATGTCGTAGTTGTTCCTGAGTAAATCAACCGTCAGGTCTTGTTTTATAATGTTGAGGTTGTTTTCTAGTGCATAATTAATGCACGTGTCCAGTGTCCATGTTTGCTGCGCCGTAAGAGTGGCGATTTGAAAGGTAAATAGGGTTAAAACAAAAATTTTGAGTTTCATTGTCTTTTGGGTTAAGGATTAATTCAATTATATTGTTTTTCTACATTTTCATGCGCTTTTTACTTTATAGTTTGCTATGACGTTTTAACCATCGATTAGTTACAATTTTGAGTATTTCAGCTTTTTGCTAAAACTATTCTTCTTCTGGCGCAAAAAGGGAAGAGGTTTTTGAAACCCCGCCGGATATAATAAATTTCATTACATCTGATGCTTTAGATGTGAGGGGTTTTACATTTTCTTTAGGAACAATAAAAAGCTCACCTAATATTCCGTATGATGATGGAAAGTATACAGCAATTTTTTCGTCGTCAAAATTTAAAAAGGAAAGACTTTCTTGTGTCAAAAAACCAATTCTTTCAATTCCATTTTCTTTGTCGAGCGTAACTCTCACCGGATGTTCAAACTTTTTTTCTTTTCCTACAAATGCACTTAGCAGGTCTTTTATCGAAGTTACAATGATTTTGAACAAAGGCAGCCGATCAAGTATCTTTTTTGAAATGTGATAGAGAGGGGTGCGTATAGCTATATTTACGAAAAAGCCAATGATCGTTACAGATACCACAATAACAATTAACCCGATGCCTGGTATCTCAAAAGGCAAGAGCCCATCGATGTACATAAAACTCACATAAAGCAAGTAAATTGTGATAACCACCGGGGCAGTAGCAATTAATCCCTGAAAGAAAAATGTTAGAAGTTTTTTCATCATTATTTGGTTCGTCCTTCAAGCTTATTGATAAATGATTTTAAGATAAATAATCCATCGATATTTGCAAGTTCTTCGTCACCGGCTCGCTCCGGGTGTGGCATCATGCCAAATACATTTTTGTTGCTATTGCAAACTCCGGCAATATTGTTTGCCGAGCCGTTAGGGTTCCCTTCGGGACTGATGTTTCCTTTATCATCGCAATAACGAAATAATATCTGGTTGTTGTCTTCCAGCTCCCTAATTGTTTCTTCGCTTGCATAATACCGACCTTCGCCATGTGCAATAGGTATGTTTAGCGGTTTGTTGGGTACATCGGCAGTAAAGGCATTATCGTGGCTGTTGGCAATTATCCACTGGTTGCGGCAAATAAACTTTTGATTGGTGTTGTGAAGTAATGTGCCCGGAAGAAGACCCGCTTCACATAAAATCTGAAATCCGTTACAAATTCCAAAAACATAACCGCCATTGTTGGCAAATTTGATGACCTCGTTCATTAAGGGCGAATATCTTGCTATAGCTCCCGACCGTAAATAGTCTCCGTACGAAAATCCTCCTGGAAGGGCAATGGCGTCAACGCCTTGTAAATCGGTGTCTTTGTGCCAAAGAGGAATAACTTCCTGCGAAAGTTTATTCTCTAAAATGTACATCATGTCGTGATCGCAGTTTGAGCCCGGAAATACTACTACTCCAAATTTCATGTTTGTTTAATTTTTATGAGGTATTTAAAACGCCAAATATAGCACTTTTAATTTTTTCAACCTGCCTAACATTTTTTATTTTTATTGTTAATAATGAATGGCTAAACGAATACCCAAAATTCAGCAATAACCTAATTTTTCAAGGTGGAAATGCGTGCGGAAATCACAATAATACAGTGGTTTTAATTGTTTTTTCTTGCGTATTTTAGGTAATAGAAAAGATGATGTTGTTTTAAATGCTTTTAAAGTTTACTTAACATTTAATGTTGTATGTTTGCAGTGTGCTATGTGTTTTGCTTCCGAGGGACGGAATAATTATGCGGGTTAAACTTATAATATTATTACAATGAAAATTTTTCGAATTATTTCTCTTGTTCTGTTTGCATTTATCCTTGTGGTCGTCGGATTTGTTACCTGGCTTCACTTTAGCGATTATTTACCAGACCCTGTAGAGGTTTTGTCGGTAGAAAGCAAAGCCGAGCCAGTGCCCGATACCTTGTCGGCACTTATATGGAATATAGGCTACGCGGGGTTGGGAAGTGATATGGATTTCTTTTAC
>JAWOEM010000472.1:0-4308 GCA_046482785.1 Salinivirgaceae bacterium | reverse complement strand
TAGCTACCCACCGTTCTGGCGATATGCGAATGTTTGATGTTCGCTTATCTGTTTTTTTGTAAACGTTAAAAAAAACGGATAGCCGCGGTTTTATTGATTACGTTTCAAATGTAACAAAAAATATGGAAAGCTGTTTGCGGCTGACTATTTTTTTAAGCTTTGGTTGGTGGACATGGGAATGGTGGGTGTTTTTTCAAAAAAATGGATATTCCGGCTGCCGAGGGGGCAACTTTGTGCAAAATGGCCATTCGAATTGGCAATTTGTCCGTTTTGTAAAAAACGAAAATGTCTTAAACTTACCCGAAATATCAAACTTGACAGGACACTTGGATGGGAGGCTGTCAGCCAGCTGGCGGACAAAGCCCCATACTCGGCACTACTATAACCAAAGAACGTTTACGAAAACGAGGTTATATTTCTTTAACAGCAATGTTTAAGAAGATTTCTAAAATTTCGGATATGTACACACTGTTCCCCATGATTTGAAGAACCGCCGTGTATGCTCATGAGGATCAGAAGTTCAGTGAACTTCTGATGCGAAATGAGGGAGCGTAGCTCGCGTACGTACGGTGGTGTGAGAGGTGCTCCAGTGGGCTAATTAGCCCACTGGCCATCTACTCGATTAAGGCAAGTTAGTTTTCATTTAATATGACGTATTTTCCGCTAATTGAACTCATTTGTTTTCTGTTTTGAGCACAAAACTAAAATCAGAATCCTATTTTATCCCCCCGATTTGTTCTCATTGTTTCTTCTTTGCAAAACTTTGTAATCTGTTCAAATGATGGATTTTCATCATGAATTACCTCCTGCAAAGTCGATTTTTTAAGGATATTGTCTATTTGTCCGCCACTAAACCGGAATGTATCGGATAGCTCATTTTTTATTGTTTATACACATTTGAAACATCAGTTAAGAACTACAATTAAAGAAATTCCAAAATAAGTAATTCAGAATGCCATGCTATGGCATTCTGGCGTGTATCTTTGTAAAAGATTAAAACCGTTAATAAAATCAAAAATCATGGACTGGAATAAAATAATCAGGCAAAAGCTTCTCCACATAGAACAAAATTATCCGAAAGATGATTTTATTACAACCTATGCCGACTTTTTAAAAAAACGAAACTATTTAGTTTACTACCAGTTCAATCCACAGGTATTTAAAAGTTTATTGCAACTAACGAACGACCTCTGGAACAGTCAAAAGCGTATCAGCCGCATTTCACTGATCATGAAAATTAAGTCCTACTTATACCAAAACACAGAAAATGAAACGGTTGACCATAGCGACCGAAAATTTGACCAGGAGACCCGGGATTTACTATACACTCTGTTCCGCAATACGATAGAACATTCTTACAGCGTTACTGAAAAGCAGCTCCATACCGTTCAACAACAGGCTTATGGTTTTTTGTATAAAATCGATTTGAGCGAAAGCCAATTGGATTGGTTTCTTACAAACATCCAAAAATCAGATCTCATTTTCAAGAAGGTTTTAAATTATCATGCTAAATCCCCAATTATCAGCCAATGGGCAGAAAAAGAATATAAAAATCCGATTGCAATTGGAAGGCGTGCTAAGTTTTTAAGCTGGATTCTTGATAAAAACCCTGATATTCAAATTCATACACAGGAGCTTGTTGAGGATATTCGACATTTCAACCGGCTCGACAGGCAATATTGCAAAAAAGTGGAAAATGACGAGACCACTGATTACAGGCCGCCTATGAGAGTTCGGGGTGTTCCTATCGTAACTTTTGGCGAACCTCATCAACACGATTTATCAATACTGTATGGTGATAAAGAGGCAATTGCTGAACAAACCCGATTATTTTTTAATGATCCGGAGGTTGCAAAGAAAAACTGTATGCTCTGGAGTGTGGCATTTTCCAGGTTAAACATAAAGGTTAAAAGCGTTCTTTTAATGAAATATTACACACCGGAATTAATTGGCACATTCGTGAGAATTTGCAGTAAATTCCAATTGGCAGAACCTCTAAACTGGTTATTGAAAAATAAAACATTCTAAACCATAAGCACATGACACGAAACATCTATGACTATTGGGTTTTAATTAAAATAAAGCTATGGTTGCCTTTACCATTAAAGCATCATTTTCATGGTAGACGAAAAATTAAACCTTTTGAGCATTGGTACTGCAAGAAATGCCAAACAATATTTTTTAACGATGGCTGGTATCAGAAAAAAAACAAACATTTGGTTCCTGCCCGGATACCTATACATTGTCCAAATTGCGATTCGAGCAACGTTACAGGCTCAACGAATCTGGCCAAAGCGATATTGGCAAATAAAAGCATAGATTCCATCAAAAAACTGGTAGCTGAAGAGGAGCATGAAAATCATAACATTCAAATTTTAAAACGCAATAATTATGATGCTTGAAATACGCATTAAAAGATTAGCAGATATTGTCGCTATTCTCAGAAGAGAAGAATACCCGGATAAAGAAACAATATTACGAGAATTGGAAAAAAGAATTCATGAAAAATTTGATATTGTGCCGGAGCGTGCAGGATTAACGGATCGTACTTTTGAACGCGATAAAAAAGAGATTTACGACCTTTTTAAGTGGAAAATCCGGTATAGTAAAACAGAAAAAGGGTATTACCTTGACAGCCAAGAGGCAGAACAAGACAGCGAAGATAAATTCAACCGCATGCAGGATTTTGTCAATAAAAATAACTTTGTGCAATATGGGAAACTTATCCAACTTGAACCGATTAATTCAACAGGGCTCGAATGGCTTGACGGAGCTCTCTACGCCATAAAGCAAAAAAAACTAATCAGTCTGGAGTATGAAAACTACAATGAACGTAGAATCGATAAACACAAAGTAGCACCAGCCTTTATAAAAGAATTTAAGCGGAGAACCTATATAGTGGGTAAGGACGTGGATAAAAACCGCATTATGACCTTTTCTTTTGAGCGGATACACGCGTTTAATGTGCTCGATGAACATTTTCACACCCATCCTGTGGGTGTTGAGTACTTTAATGATTGTTTTGGTATTGTAAAATACCCCAACCATCAGCCGCAAGAAACCCTGCTCAAAGCGTATGATGCCAAAGCCAACTATATTGAAAATCATCCGCTTCATCATTCTCAGGAGGTATATGAAAAAGGCACCAACTATACGATTTTCAGACTCAATGTGCAGCCCACGTATGATTTCATTATAGAGATTTTGTCGCACAGCCACCAATTGGAAGTGCTTGCACCGGAAGAACTGAAGCAAGAAATCATTTGGCGGCTAAAAGATACCTTGAAGTTTTATCAGTAACAGATTGTTAAATCTTAAAATAATACGACTATGAATATCATTAATCTTGACTCACCCACAGTTATAAATCATGCGCAATTGGGTTTTACGGAATCTGTAATTCTGCATGGTGAAGAAAGACACCACGTAGACCGTCATGACATTTCCATGTTGATGCATGAAATTCCGATATTTTTATTTGCACCTCAAAGTATGCCGGAATGCAACCGGGGAAACAGTGAAAACCCTGCTACCGAATGGCTCGGGTTTTACCAGCACAAAGCCAATATTATGGGAATTACTGCCCCTGCCATAGGCTTGTGCCCGGAGAGAATCCAAACGCTTGCACGCAATAATGATGAACTAAACTACTTGTTGACCAAAGTAATAATCCACGAATTCGCTCATGCAAAAATGCACATACACCCTTCTGCTGTTTATCAGCCAAAAGATGAGTTTTATGAATGGATGGAAGAACCCATGGCCAATTACATTACGTTGGATTATTTTGAGAATTTTGAGCGTAGTATGCAACGAACTCCCAAACCGATGTGTGTTAACAAGCAAGCCACTGCTTCTCTACAATATGTCAGGAATTTTATAGCCATGCAGCCTGAAAATTACAAGCTTGGACTGGATTTTCATAAAAACCGTTTATGGTATTGGTGGATTTGGGCCAATCAGAAAGAAGATATTCAAAAACGAACAAACGAAAAACAAGCATGGTTAAACTATGTAAAATCCAATGCTGGCAATACAGAAGAAGAAAAGCTTAATAGGCTGTTTGAAGCGCTGCATGAGTGATTAAAAAAAACACCGTTTGTTTGTTGAATTTATCAACTCAAACCTTTGTTTAAAGTTAAAAATATTGTAAGTTTAATTAAATTTTAAAACTTTTATTATGACACCTGATAATTTATATAGCGCAGCAAATACTCCTAATTTACATAATTGGTTACGAGCGAATGGAAATAATTTTGTTCTTGGCAAGAATGCAACTCCAAGTTTTTATCGCGAAAATCAAATTAC
>JAWOEM010000448.1:0-8963 GCA_046482785.1 Salinivirgaceae bacterium | reverse complement strand
GGAAAAGTCAGAGAAATAAATATTGCAAAAGAAGAACTTGAAAAAAGATTAAAGCATGCCTAGTGTCAAGTCAAGCATAATCTGACGGGCCAAGTATCGATTTTTTCATTTTTATCTGCGTTAAAAAATGTTTACAGAACGCTGCTATGCGCACATTTTTTGCCTTGCTAAAAACGAAAATATCTTCAACTTACCCGTAATTTCACACTTGACATAACACTAGTTAGACCTCCAAAGTCGCAAAAATAAATTTGCATATTAAATATGAATAACCTCATCGTAGGCTGCGGCGGCAGCTTCCATAATGGCTTCAGACATGGTTGGGTGCGGATGTATGGCTTTGATTAATTCGTGTCCGGTTGTTTCCAGTTTTTTGGCCACCACAAGTTCAGCGATCATTTCGGTTACGTTGAGACCAACCAAATGGCCGCCCAGTAATTCGCCATACTTTGCATCGAAAATTAGTTTTACAAAACCGTCTTTATTTCCCGCTGCACTGGCTTTACCCGATGCGGTGAACGGAAATTTGCCAACTTTAACTTCGTAACCGGCTTCTTTGGCCTGTTTTTCGGTCATACCTACAGAGGCAACCTCGGGTACAGTATACGTATTACCGGGAATATTTCCGTAGTCGATAGGCTGTGGGTTCTCTCCTGCCATTTTTTCTACAGCACAAATACCTTCTGCCGAGGCTACGTGTGCCAATGCAGGCCCGTGCACGATATCGCCAATTGCATAAATTCCCTCAACATTGGTTTGATAGAATTCATCGACTTTTACTTTTCCATTTTCAAGTTCGATGCCCATTTCTTCAATGCCAACTTTTTCGAGATTCGGAACAATTCCTACAGCCGACAGTACGATATCTGCTTCATGCTCCTCTTCGCCCTTTTTGGTTTTTATGGTAACTTTGCACTTGTCGCCCGAAGTGTCGACTTTTTCAACCGATGCATTGGTCATTACCTTCATACCTGCTTTCTTAAACGAGCGTCCCATTTGTTTCGACACCTCTTCATCTTCGTTTGGCAATACATTTGGCAAATACTCTACAAGTGTCACTTTTGTGCCAATGGTGGCATAAAAATAGGCGAATTCGCTACCGATGGCGCCGGAACCCACAACAATCATTGATTCAGGTTGCTTATCGAGCGTCATGGCTTTTCGGTATCCAATTATTTTTTTTCCGTCTTGTTTTAAATTTGGCAGCTCCTTAGAACGAGCACCTGTGGCCAAAATAATATTTTTTGCTTCGATGGTTTCTTTTTTGTCCTCGGCGTTGGTTACTTCAACTTTACCTTTGCCTACAATTTTTCCAAAACCATTAATAACTTCAATTTTGTTCTTTTTAAATAAAAACGCTATTCCTTTGCTCATGCCACCTGCAACTTCGCGACTACGATTCACCATGGCTTCGAAATCGGGCTTAATATCGCCATCTATTTTTACTCCATAGTTTGATGCATGCTTGGCATAATCGAATACCTGCGCCGATTTCAACAACGACTTTGTAGGGATACATCCCCAATTAAGGCAGATACCGCCAAGTTCTGACTTTTCAACAACAGCAGTTTTCATTCCCAATTGCGATGCGCGTATTGCAGCCACATAACCACCCGGGCCGCTTCCTATAACTATTAAATCGTAACTCATAATTCGTTCTTTTCTATTAATTATTTACTATCATTTCCAATTTTATTTTGCACTATTTGAGTGGCTTGGTTGCTTCTCCCACTTCCCTTTAACTTCAATTTTTTACTGATAAGTGAAATGGTTCTAGCTACAATAAACATAAGCAACAGTGCAAATATAATAGTTGCTCCTGAAGGAATATCAATACTGAATGAAATTACCAGTCCGATAAATATTCCTACGAAAGAGAGAACAACCGAAAATAACATAATGTTTTTGTAGTTATGCGTAAACATATTCACAATAGCCTGAGGTACGGTAAGTAATGATATTACCAGAATAATACCTGCAACTTTTATACTAAATACGATGGTGAGCGCAACCAGCGTCGACGTAAACAGCGACAGGGCATGAACAGGCAATTTATGGGTTTGTGCATACTCCGGATCGAAGGCAATAAACATTATGGCCTTATGAAATATGCCAAAAAAAACAATTACAACAAAAGCCAGAGCGGCCAGCATAAACACATCGAGTGTGGTAACGGTAAGAATACTTCCAAACAGGTAGGTCATTAGGTTTGGAGTGTAGCCGGGCGTAATATAAATAAAAAACACTCCAAGCGCCATTCCGGCGGACCACCACAGGCCAATAAGGCTATCGTGCCGCATAATTTTGCGCTGTGCAAATAAATCTATGCCCACGGCGGAGAACACAGCAAACACAGCCGCTCCAAAAATAGGATTTACGCCTAAAAAATGAGCTAACCCAATACCTCCAAAAGAAGCATGCGTAATACCTCCGCTTAAAAAAACCATACGTCGCGATACAATGTAGGTTCCGATAATTCCGGCTGCAACACTTGCAAAAAATGCTGCCATTAATGTATTGATAAAAAAATCGTATTGGAATATGTCAAAAAAACTCATTATCCTCAATTATTTATTTACTGTCATCAATTGGTTTGTGTGTATGGTCGTGATCGGCCAACACTGTATGTGGAACATTACCGTGGGTTACCAATTGTATTGGGCAATTATAGGTTTGAAGTTGGGTTGGCGATATTACATTGCTTTTATGGTAATGCAAGTCCCTGTTGACACAGGCAATTGTTTTGATGTAAGACGAAATCATACCTAAATCGTGTGATACCATCATAATTGCCATTTGCTCATTCAACTTTTTCAGCAATTCATATATTTCTCCTTCCGAAGCATAATCAACATACGTATTGGGTTCATCGAGCACTAAAAGTTTGGGTTTTGCTACAATAGCGCGTGCCAGAAGGGCTTTCTGGGTTTCGCCGCCCGAAAGGCTTCCAATATGATTATTGGCCATATGGCTTATCCCCACCCAGCTTAATGCTTCACAAGCTGTGCTTCTATCGGCTTTGGTATAGCGACCAAATAGTTTTTTCTTATGCATCAAACCGCTAAGCACCACGTCGCAAACTGTCAATGGAAATCGCTGGTCGACGTTGGTATATTGCGGCAAATAACCGATATCCAAATTTTCGCGATGAAAAATCACAGTTCCTGACACTGGTTTTATCAGTCCCAGCAACGTTTTCACCATGGTAGTTTTTCCGCCACCGTTGGGGCCAATAACTCCAATAAAATCATTTTCATAGATGCTCATATTCACATTCCGGAGCACCTCATTGCCATCGTACGCAACCCGAATATTTTTTAATTCAACTAACTTCACGCTCATTTTCGTCCCCTATTCAATAATTATTTGTTCATAGCACGTTGCAGCTGTTTCGAAATGCGAATCATATTTTCCGGCCAGTTATACGCCAACGGATCAATAACTTCAACATCGGCATTGAGTTCATTTGCCAAGGTTTTGGCGCGTTCAACAGGAAATTCCTTTTGTATAAAAATAGTTTTAAGACCTTCTTTTTTGCTTGTTTCGATTAAACTCGCCATGTACTTACCACTGGGCTCTTTCCCTTCAAACTCAAGCGAAATTTGTTTTAGCTGATAATCGCGTGCAAAATAGCTCATGGCCGGATGATAAATCATAAATGAACGGTTTTTTACATCGTTAAGGTTGTTCATGATTTTTTTATCGGTATCGGCAATAAGAGCCAGTAACTCCTCATAATTAGTTTTGTAATATTCTGTACTGTCTGGCATTAGGTGGCAAAGCGAATTGTAAATATTGCGTGCCTGTACGCTCATTTCCGATGGCGACATCCAAATATGCGGATCAACATTTCCGTGACTATGGTGGTGATGCTCTCCTTCATGATGATGTTGGTGATCGGTTTCAATCAGCGTTACATTTTTCGACTGATCGAATATTATCATATCCTTATTTGTAGCTGCAATACGATCCATCCAAGCCAGTTCAAAGCCAATATAACCAATTCGAAAATAGGCTTTAGCCCCGGAAAGTTGACGGAGCTGCTTGGGCGTAGGCTCATAAACAGCAGGGCTGGCTCCGGGTGGCAACAAAGCATGAATTGTGAATGTTTCTCCGGCAATTTGTTCAGCAAGGTATTTTTGAGGTAAAATACTTACATAAATGGCATCTTTATCCGAATTATTCTTGGTTTTATCGGACGTGGAGCATGATGGAAGCGCAAATAGCAAAGCAAGAGGCAAAACGTAAAACAATCTTTTCATAAAAACAACGAATAATGTTTAACAATAACTTTTATAAAAACAAAGCAACGCCAAAGAAGTTGCGATAAATGTAAAAAACTTAACGATCTATTAAAATCCAGTTTAGACCTAAGAGATTATGCCATGCTGAGCTAAAAATACTTCTGACACACCACTCCATTCAACTCTGGAATTATATACAAAGTTAATCAAATTTAGGTATTACTTATGGTGAACAATACTCAAAGTCTGCAAGAAAAAACAATGAAAAAACCTGTAATTTTGCGAATTGGAATAACTCTTCGGGAAAAAGACTCACGTATGGGCACGTGGAATAGTTACCGTAAATGTGGAACCTGAATTGGGTTCGCTCTCAACATTGACAGTTCCGTTATTCATTTTCACAAAATCGTTTATTAGTCCAAAACCCAGTCCGGTGCCCTTTTCATTTTCCGTACCAAGCGTCGATTGTTGGATGAACTGAGCAAAAAGCCGATCGACCTGCTCTTTGGTCATACCAACACCATTATCGGCCACAGCCACATGAATAAAGTGCCTTTCCTCTGTAACTTTTATTGTCACAACTCCTCCTGAATTGGTAAACTTTATGGCATTGGAAAGCAAATTTCGAAAAACGGTCTGTATCATATTTGCATCGCATAATGCAATAATTCCGGGAACGCCTGAATATTCCAACGAAACATTTTTTCTATTGGCCATGGAAACGAGTAAATCTACTGTATCAACCAAAATAAAATATAGGTCAGTTTGTTTCAGCAGAGGCTTAATTGAGTTGGTTTGCAGGCGAGACCAATCGAGGAGATTTTCCAGAATGCTGTAGGCGCGGTTAGCTGTTGTGTTTATGGCTTCGAAATACTCGGTTGCTTTTTCGGGAGAAATTAAATTATCATCGAAAGTAGCCAATTCTGACAACCCAATAATTGAATTAAACGGATTTTTTAAATCGTGTGCTAATATGGAAAAGAAGCGATCTTTTGTTGCATTGAGTTCAGAAAGTTCGTGTTCCGATTTCTGAAGCGCCTTAAGTGCAACAATTTTCTCTGTAATGTCGGTAGCAACGGCAATAACAAATTCGGTTTTGCCTGCACTATTCTGAATGGTTGTCAGACTTACATCGGCCCAAAGAATTTCGTTATTCTTGCGCACAAAGCGCATTTCTTCTCTACACTCGGTTTGTTCCCCTTTAATTAATTTTTGCAGCTCAGGCTGATAATGGTCATAATCGTCTTTATACAAAAACTGTTTCACGTTTTTCTCTAATACCTCAGCAACAGAGTAACCAATCATATCTGCCCATCCGTGGTTCAGCCGAATATAGTCTCCCTGTGTATTTAATATGCCGATACCAATTCCGGCGTTCTGAAATATGGCTTCCAGCTCTTGCTCGCTGCGCTCTACATTTTCAATTATTTTTTGATAATCAGATACATCCTTAATAATTAAAAGAACATGACGTACGTCACTCGGGCCAAAAGTCAGCACCGAAAGGCGTAAATCAATTGTGCGATCGTTAAGTTTGATCAGCTGCATAATTTCCGTCCCCGCTTGGTCGACCTGTTGCAAAGTGTTCGTAAAAGAAAAGCTATCGGTAGAGAACATGCTATCCATATCGGTCAACGAGGGAGAATGCTCTGAAAATAGCTCATGAATAATTTCACCTTCGGCCATGAAGGTTTCTTTCGTACCAATATTGAACATTACAATACCGGTTTTTGGAAGGTTTTTAACTAAATTCAAGAGTACAACCTCATCGGTAATGGACTTCGACTCGATTTTAACAAGGTTTGTGATATCTTCTTGAATACTTACGTACCCTCGAATTTCGTTATTACAATCGTACAATGCACGAATTGTAGAATAGACCCAGTAGGTAGATCCATTCTTATTACGATTTTTGAAACGTGCCTCAAATGCTTTTCCGGCACGAATTTGATCCCACATGTTTTTGTAGAAACTCGCCGGCTGATGACCACTATTAAAAAGCGAACTACTTTGTCCGAGTAATTCCTTTTGTGAATAACCACACAAACTGCTCATGCATGGGTTTGCATAAACAATAATGCCTTTTGTATCCGTAATTAAAACCGGATGTGGATTCTCCTCCAGAAAATTATTATACAAGTCGACTTGGCCCAAACGGTCGAAAATAGTGCTTACTGACCGGGGAACTTGAATATTGGGCTCTATTTTTTGGTGTGATTTCATGGCGATAAATTATAACCGAGTTGATAAAAACCAGTGTCCCGGTAACACCCAAATAACGCACCCAGCCTTGTTCCTTTACGATATTGCTTTGCATTAAAAAGATTCACGTTGCTATAGCTATGCTTACTTTTTACTGCTGTGCAAAACTCGTATAATAACGGCGATTTATACGTCATTTGAGCATTGACATGACACTAGCGATTTGCCCATCCCTTGAACAAACTTAAAGATTATATATGAGAAACGCAACGAAATGAATTTAGTTCAAAACAAAAATTCACAGATATGAAAATAAGACGCGAAGAATTCGCACTAATCTAAATTTCGCACGCATTTTAAAAAAATGCATATACTCTTAGGTGTCTCCCCCAGTTCAGGAGGCTACAACTTTCCTGCAATTGAAGTAATAAGGCTAAAATCGAATGTTAGTCCGAAATATGGTGAAAGTTTCCATTCGCTAACAGTTGGAATTGATGTACCTTGAGGCACTCTGTCTCCTTCGTTGAACCCACTTTTCAGCATACGGAACTCTGCAATATTAAGTCCGGCGTTAATATGAATAACATCAAAAAGCTTGATGTTTGGACCAAGGTAAAAGTTTTTAAACAGGTTTTTACCCCCAAACCCGAGAAAGAAACCCACATCCGACGTATATTTTCCTTCTTCGGAGCCAATATCGAGCAGGCGAAATGTGGCTCCCGTAACGAAATCGAACTCATAATCGCCGCCATTTTCGTTAGAAATTACGTATTCATCCGGATTATCGGAACTTTCGGGGTTTAGGCTATACAGGGGCGATCGGAAATTTCGAATGGCCATTCCCTGAACAAGCCGTATAGTCTTCTTTTTATTGGTTAAATCGTGAATTTGTTTTTTTAACCGACTAACATCTAGCTCTGCATATTTAAGTTTTTCTTTTGTAACAACCAATTGCTTCTCGGTTTCCTGAAGATGGTTGCGAAGCGTATCGAGCCGATGCGCCACTTTTTCTCTTCGTTCCCGAATAGCATCTATTTCTTGATTTTGCTTTTCGATGGACTGCTTTCGCTCCTCAATGCTTTGAGCAAGTAATTCTATTTCGCGCCCCTTCCCGTGCAACTCACTATTTTTACTTTGAAGCTGCCCTTCTAGCTTTACCAGGTCGATTTTTGACTCTTGTATTGCCTTTTGGTAAATCATTTCTTTTTCGGCAAAAAGCTGCTCTTTTTCCCGAATTTTTTCAATTTGCTCGTTCAACATGGCTCCCTGTTCGTCTATTTTCGACTGCAATAGTTCAATCTGCTGACTTAACTCCTCATTAAGCGGCTGTAACGATTTTGTTTTTTCGTAATAGTGCCGGGCGGCAGAATCGAGGCTGTCTAACGTAAAGTGTAATTGTGCCAAACTATCGGACAAAGCCCCTCTGGAGCGCTTAACGCGATGCAGTTCCGTAACCATGGAGTCGAGCGCAGCAGTTGCAAAACGGATCGAATCTTTCAACCAACTATTTTCTGTATTACGATGAACAGCTGAATCGTGTAACGCCCTATTACGTTCAACGCATCCCGTTAAGGAATCTTCAATGTATTTTAATTTTTGCGATTTCTGTTCCAGCAATTTAACCAACGAGTCAGATTCGTGCTTGCGATTTAAAACTGAATCGGGCTCATCATCAGTCATTGCTGCCTGCAATACCTCCTCCAACTCCAACGAGTCATTGGTATCGGCATTTGTGATGGTAGTGTCGGCCTGACTTAGTAGTTGCGATTGAAAAAACAATAATGAAAGTGTGAAGAGAATATTTCTGATTGTCATAGAATTTCGGTTTTTATCACGTACCATTTATCAAAAACTATGCAAATCGTTTTAGAATGATCCACTTCAATAACAGGTATCGGTATTAACCCAAAATCCGCGAGTATCTTGATTAACTATTCCGGTATGCTTATAAATCCGAAGGGTTAATGGAAAAATGCGGATGAACGGAAATATTTAATACGGAACCGTTTTATTGCATTAGGGAAGTGAAGTGCAAAATAAGAACATATACGAAAACACCTCGCAAGTACTTCTTGTGAGGTGTTTTCAATTTCAAATAATCCGGCACGGCTTAAAAACGCAAACTTTCTTCTGTGAACTATGCAGGAATCCAAAATTGGCAAGAAAGGATAACGAAACCGTTGTGTTCTTGCGAATTATTTGGTCATATATTTTTTTAGCAGTGTAAACAGAGCCGTTGGATCAATAGGCTTGGAAATATAATCGTCGCATCCGGCATCTAAACAATGCTGTTTTTCATCTTCCATGGCATATGCTGTTTGTGCAATAATGGGAAGCTCCGGTTTTTTCACCTTTATTTTCCGTGTAGCGTCTAATCCACTCATTACCGGCATTTTGATATCCATCAGAATTAAATCGATATCGTCGTGCTCCAACGCAGCATCAAGTGTCGATTGTCCGTCAGACGTAACAATTAACTCAACGCCGGTATCTTCAAGTAATTCTTCGAAAAAAATT
>JAWOEM010000432.1:0-11812 GCA_046482785.1 Salinivirgaceae bacterium | reverse complement strand
ATCGATTTCAATTACAAAGACCCGCTCGGTAAACCGTTTAAGTAAAAACTGCGTTAATTTTCCCTCGCCGGGACCAATTTCCAGCACGGGCAAGCCATTATCGTCTACAGCATTGGCAAGGCGTTCCGCAATGGAATCGTGGATTAAAAAGTGTTGGCCTAAATTTTTCTTTGGACGTACCATTATACAATATTTTTTCTTTATCCGAACCGCCCGGCTGATAGTAGTAAGGAGGTATTCATTCGTGTATAAACCTAAAATCCGCAAGCATACCGTAATTTCTAATTTTTATTGTGGCGGATTTCGAGTACAAAATTAGCAAATAGTACCAAAAACCCGTATTTTCGACCTCGCAAAGAATTAAACATACGGATAACCAATACATGAAACCCCCTCGTAAAATATTTATTTTAATCGCTAAACTCAGTGTAATTGCAGCCTCTTATGGGTTTATTGCTCACCGTATATTCATCGACGAAAGTTTTAAAAATATTTTACTGCATAAGCCACTCGAGCACAATAGCGTACTATTTTTGCTTTTTGCCATTTTTCTGATGCCGGCCAATTGGCTGCTCGAAGCCGCAAAATGGCGCTACATGCTCACATCTACCGAGCGCATTCCACTCATAAAGGCATTCTGGAGCGTGCTGGCAGGTATAAGCATTGCCATATTTACGCCAAATAGAATAGGCGAATATGTTGGACGAATATGGATTTTGCAGCAGCGAAATCGCCTTTCCGGCATTACCATTACCATGGCCGGGAGTTTTGCGCAAAGCGGCATCACATTTTTCGTAGGAGCACTATGCGGTTGGGTTTGGCTAACCGAATCACCCGAATCAGAAATCACCAATTGGCAGCAAGTTAGCATTGCCACTATAGTTACACTACTAGGGCTGTTTGTGTACCTTATGCTTCCGCAGATATCGGATTTACTTCTTAAATTCAAATTGCACAAGTACATACAAAAAGCATTGCTGGGATTTAAACAACTAACAGCAAAAGTACTCATTACAACGCTGGTTTTTTCGGCAGCCCGGTATTTCATATTTGCCACCCAATTTGTACTCCTATTGCACTACTTTGCCACCGGCCTCACCATTGGCGAAAGCCTGCTGGGCATTGGGCTACTCTACGCTGCAATGCTTGTAATCCCCTCAATTACAATAGCAGAACCCGGCATCAGAGGAAGCTTATCGCTGTTAATTTTTGGTTTTTTTTCCACAAATAGCGCCGGTATTTTAGGAGCTTCATTACTTTTGTGGATAATTAATTTAGCCGTACCCGCAATTTTGGGTACATTCCATTTAGCAACCGTTAAACCGTTAAAGCCATGATAGAAGTACTGCTTTTTAGCTTAGCCGGCATCTTACTACTCGTTGGACTAATCGGGTGCATTTTACCAATTATCCCCGGCCCGCCCATCTCTTTCATCGGTATACTGGTACTTGAAGCTACCGAAAAAGTAGATTTTTCGTCTAACTTTTTGCTCACCATGTTTGTATTGGCAGCGGTAGTTACGGCGCTCGATTACATAATTCCTGTTTGGGGTACAAAACGGTTTGGCGGCACACGTGCCGGAGTTATTGGCAGCACGCTGGGGCTCATCCTCGGCCTAGTGTTCTTCCCGCCGCTGGGCATCATTATTGGACCTTTTGTGGGTGCTGTAATTGGAGAAATGGTTCAAAAAGACGATCTCAGCAAAGCACTCCGTAGTGGAATAGGCTCATTTATTGGTTTCTTGCTGGGCACAGGACTAAAACTGGTGGTTTCGTCCATCATGATTTATTATTACTTTAAGGAGGTATTTGCATAAAACACATAGCAAAATCAAACATTCACATTACAACAGCGTTACTAACACTCACACGAAAATCAAAAATAAATTTACTCAATGAGAAACAAAATTATGGATCCGATTGGCAAGCTGATGGGGCTTCGCTATAAATCTCACCCATGGCACGGTGTTGACCTTGGACCTATGGCACCACAAGTAATTACAGCGTATATTGAAATGGTTCCCACCGATACGGTTAAGTACGAAGTAGACAAATCGAGCGGTTACCTTCGCATTGACAGGCCACAAAAGTACAGCAATGTAATTCCGGCACTATACGGCTTTTTTCCACAAACATATTGTGGTGAGCGCGTGGGCGAATACTGCTCGGAAAAAACCGAACGCGAAGGCATACAAGGTGATTCCGATCCGCTCGATGTATGTGTGCTTACAGAACGGTCCATTTCGCATGGCGATATTCTGGCGCAGGTTATACCTATTGGTGGTTTTCGTATGATTGACGGCGAAATGGCCGACGATAAAATTATTGCCGTGCTACGCGATGACGCCGGTTACGGACATTACAAAAGCATAAGTGAAGTTCCACCAGCAGTAGTAGAGCGCCTGAGACACTACTTTTTAACTTACAAAGACATTCCGGGCAAAGATCGTATTTCAGAAATTACCCACACCTATGATTCAGAAGAGGCAATTAAAATTATTGAATTGGCTATGGATGATTATCATCACAGGTTCGACAGCTTGGAAAGCGTGCTAGAACAGGTGTAACCGCAATTAAGCGATCTTCGCTAAACGATACACGAAAGGCCTCAATTGTTTTAATTGAGGCCTTTTATGCGATAGCAAAAAACTGACAATCAAGACACAAGCCACACACCATCAATCCATAAAATTCAACACCGAAATGAAACAATTACACAATACTTTTGTTAAGTTAATTTAGGATTTGTTGTAAAATAAATTGACCAAATCAGACGGAGTTATTTCGTGCAATAGCACGGCAAAAAACACAGGCATAGCCAAAGCTACGGCGAGGATTTTTAACGAAGTTAGTGCGCGAAAGAACAAGCCTGAATAGGCAAGTTATTTAGTAACAAACCCTTAATACCCTAAAAGAATAATCATGCAACCTCCAGTAGTTACAATGTCCATGATAAAATACCGAGGCTTTTCAAATAAATTTTGGGCGTTTATCATGATGCAGTTTGCTCATAAATATTTAAAAGATGTAGATGGGCTAACGTTTTACAAACTGATGGGAACCGGATCGGGCAATGGGTTCAAAGCCTGGGCCGATCTCTCTACCTATGCCCTACTTACAGTTTGGGAAAACGAACAGCAAGCAGATGAATTTTTAAATAACAGCGAATTACACAAAAAATACAGACAAAAAAGCATTGAACAATACACTGTTTACATGCACCCCATAAAATCGCATGGGCAGTGGTCCAAACAAAACCCGTTCAAACCTGATGCAGACGTGCCCGGCGATTATACAGCAGTGATAACCAGAGCAACCATTGCCACAAAACAATTGATTCGTTTTTGGAATTATGTACCGGGTACAAGCAAAACACTTGAAAATTATGATGGTTTGATATATGCAAAAGGTGTGGGAGAATGGCCCATAAAGCAAATGGCTACCTTTAGTTTATGGGAAAACGAAAAGTCGATGCTGGCGTATGCTTACAAGAACCCGCAACACAAAAAAGTAATCAAAAAAACACGGGAACTAAATTGGTATTCAGAAGAACTATTTGCCAGATTTCGTCCGTTTAAAACCGAGGGAACATGGCAGGGGAAAAAGCTTATGCCGTTTTAACGAATAAGTCCGGTATAAAAAGGGTATTATATGTTTTTTAGCTACTTTTTTGCACATACCCTAAAGAATGTAAGCAACTGAAAATCAGTCGCTCTTTAAAATTCAGGGCAAAGCTGATTTTCAGCGCTTAGTAATTTGAAAACCTTTTTTAGTCCGAACCCATGAATGTTTTCTAACCTGGCTTAGCCACAACCATCATAATTCCGGAAGAAATCCATTTTTTCAACATAAAAATGGGGGCAGTTAATAGCATTCCTGCAACAAACCCAACAAACTTCGGTTCCATGGATTGACTCCAGTCAATGCCTTTTTTCTCTTGTTGCCCCATCCAGTAAAGCGGATAAGGGTCGAGCGTTCCGTATGGTTTAATAACTTCAACCCCCCAACCGGCATTTTCAAGTAATTTGGTTATCGTTTTAGGCTCGAAAACGACGGTATGACGGGGAGTATGGTATCCCTCCCAATGTGACTTTTGGACCTTTCGAGTCCATGAATTGTAGTTTGGTACCTCAATTAATAATCGGGTATTCGAATGAGACAGTTTTTTCATGTGCTTCAAGGTAGCCAATGGCTCGTATGCATGCTCCAAATAATGCCACATAGTAATTAAATCAAAAGCTTCTGCAGTTTGAATATCGGTGAACTCTCCAACCTCAAGATCGATATCACTAAATTCATCAGGACTGTACTTCCACCCCTCATCGCTAAAATCGACACCCTTACAATAAGCCCCTGTTTTCTCCTGTAAACGTTTTAGAAAAGTGGGTTTACCACATCCTAAATCGAGCACTCGGGCTTGCTCGTTTATTGCAGTCATCTTCTCAGAAATTCTCACACGTTTGCTATCAGTTTTATTAAGGCTCCTCTGAACCAAGGGAGCGTATTTACCCCAAGCCGATGGACCGCGAAAAGGCAAGTAATACTCGGTGTAATATCGTGGTAACTCGTTTTCATCAACTCTGGGATTAAGCATAATAAGCTGACAAACACCACACTTCACAAACCGAAATTCTTCGTTGGTGTGATGCATTTGAGCTGCAGAGGTTATTAAAAAATCAAGTTGGCGTGAGCCACATGAAAGGCATTGCGAAATTGTTTGTGTTTGTACCATAAAACATAGGTTTAAACCACAAACAATTAGTAGCTTTTTAAGTTTTCGTACCTCGTTCTTTTTATTGATTATTTGTGCAAGGCTGGTAAAGGTTGCGTGTAATAACTGTTAAAACACGACTAAGCCAAAACTTCGTTTTACTATATTACAGTTTTTCGATCTCTTCTTTTGTTAATCCAGTTGACTTGATTATTAGTTCAATTTGAACTCCACTGTCTTTAAGTCCTTTTGCTATCTGTTTCTTTTCTTTTAGTCGCTCGTCCTCTCGAATTTTATCCTCAGCATCAACTTTCAACGACCAAGCCATGCTTGCTCCGTAATGCAAATTTTCAATATGTTTTAAATATATTTTCCGCTCCTCTTCCGGCAAATTGTCAACTCTCCAACGTTCTTTGGCTTGTTCAATTCCTTTCGCTTTAAATTCGTCCTTAATATCGTTATTTTTCAGGTAGTAAATCCATTCGTCAAGTGTATCTTTTGCTACATCGTCAAAATTATTCACTTTAAGTACATAATATTCAGGATAAATCTCGTATGGATCAGTTTTTCCTCCAAGAAGTTCTGTCTGTTTTGCTGATAATTTTAGCTTATCGGTTTTATGAATTCCCCAAAAGTCAGTTTTTCCGTGATAAACATAGTCTTCGCCTTGTCCGAGATCAAAATAAACAATATTGATCGAGTAAACTTTTTTGATGTTTTTGTATGGTTCACCAACTGAAATATATTCTGTGATTACTTTGGATGTCCCGTAAGCCATTCGATGAAAGTAATCGTACTCGTTTTCATTTTGTATCTCGATAATCGCCAACTCACCTCTTGAATTCTTCACAAGAATGTCAACACGATTAAATTTGTCGCTATCAATTTTCTGGTTGCCTTCGCTTTCCAAAATCGAATCAATGCTAACTTCTTGTTTAAGTAATTCCGATAAAAAGCCTTCCAAAACCTTGAAGTCGGCCTTATTGCGTAAAAGTCGTTTTATCGCCCAGTCAAATCGGATTAAGTTTCTGTTTTGCATCGGATATAATTTTAAACAAATTTACAAATTTCCGGAGATTTATTGCAAAACCCGTGAAAGTTAGCGCCTTGCATCCATCAGCTTTATAAATGTAGCACTAGCCCCACCATAACCGTCTATTTTGCCTCCAAAAGAGTAACTTTTCACTAAAATAGTTTCTTCGACCTTTTCACCACGCATTATTTTTGCCATAGTTTCGCCACCAAGGGTTCCTGCCACTTCTTGTTCATTTGCAAAGTAAAACGAAGTTACTAACGGACGTGTAAAACCGTCAATCACAACTTCAATATCCGGCCTACTGGCCTCATCTACGCTAAATGTGAGCTGATCGGACATTGGATCGATCGAAAATCTCCCATGAAAACGGAAGTTCTCTTTTATGGCAACATGAAACTCATCGTTAGGTTTGTACATCACTTCTGATACTTCAAAACGCTTAATTTTGCGTGTAGCTCTAATTTCCTGTATTGTAACCGAAGCCTTTTTACCACCGCCACATCCTTGAATACATCCTTGGGCACTGGATCCACTGCGCTTAACAATATCAATTGTGTAAGCATAAGTATTATCAGACATCCCATCGCCACACGGTTGATTTCGAATAATTATACGCCAGTTCTGCTCACGGCCTTCGGTGGTGGAGTGAACCTGAATTTGTATTTCATCGTGGCTCAACACCTTGATCGGCGATTGGCCGGCTGGTGTGTTCGTATATCTGAACAACTCTTCTGGTGCTCCGGGATAGGGAGTAAAAAGCATGTAATCTTTGTGAAAACGAATACCCCAAAAAGGTTCTGTCCCGGAAAACCCGGTTTTCTGCAACTGCTCAAAAGTCAGAAACGGCTGATTCTCCAATTCGCTCGCTCCTGATTGAAATTCTGCACGCAACGAGCTTGCTTTTTGAATACAAATTTGATTATCGGTTTGTCCAGCACTTGCCAAACTTTGAAGTGCGGCGAAAACAACAACAAACAAAAATACTCTTGTGAAAATCCTTTTCATCATAATTCAATCTTTTTTTTACAAGCAAATAAATGTACAAAAACGTTTTGAGCAAACAACTATTCCAGCTCAAAATGGTACACTTTCCCTTTTTTTGGCCCGTCGGCATATATTAGCTGGAACAGCCGATCTGGATCATATCCCTTATGATTTGTTTGCAAATGCCGGCCATTCTCCTTCCAGGCATTTCCTTTATAGGGATCGCCATAAGTATCGATGCACTTCCACGCTTTTGTGCGAATAATAAATGTGGTGGGCGAAATAATTTCGATGGCAAATTTCTGATCGTTTTTGCCGGTTTTGTCCCACAATTGAATTTTCTTACCGTTCTCACCACCTGTTCCCACTACATCGAGGTATTTACCGCCATTCTGACACTGAATATTTATCCAGTCGGCATCACCGGAGCGTATGAAACGATATTTACGATCGGCACCGTCATCCAGCGTCCACATTTTAATTTTATTCCCGTTTTTATTGGTTTCGGCACCACGTCCGGCAATATCCCAGTATTTACCTGAGTGAACATTTTTTACGAAAAAAGACTGGTGAGCAGGCGGTATTCCCCAATGGGGAATTATTGGCTCTAATTTCCACTTTTGGTTATCACCTCCATTGGCCGACCATTGCTGCACCGGACAGCCATTTTTATGGATATTGCTTCGCGAGGCATCCATTAGTTTTCCACTGTGGGAAGCTACTAAATGATAAACCATAGGCTCACCGGCATACAAAAGCTGAAACAACTGATTACTGCCTTTACGATTGGTATAAAGCTGAATACGTGCGCCATTGTTTTCAGAACGACCTTCTACATCGAGTATATATTTCGAGTGCAAGGGCTGTAAAGTGTATAACCCCGATTTTTTATCGAGTATAATTTCCAGCGTTCGATCAGAACCGTTATCCAAACTCCAAAGCTGTACATAGGCATCTTTCCCTTTGGTGCCCGAGCCATATCCCGGAATATCGAGGTACTTGCCGTTTACGGCCATGGTTCGAATACGATACTTTCCATTGGCAGGTGGCGCAATATCATAGGGCGATATTTTTTTGAAATACCATTGCTGATTAGGAGTATTTGAAGGTTGCTCAGCCGTAACAAGTTCGCCTTTCCCATTTGAAGTTAGATACAAGCCTGCCATTTTATTTTGTACATAGTAGGTATTCGGATTTCCATCTACTTCGATAAGTTTAAATAATTGATCAGCTTTACCTTCACTCTTGTCCCACAACTGCATTTTAGCTCCCGGGTTAGAGCCATCGCCCACAACATCAAAAACCTTTTCGGAATGCTGTAGCTGAATATAGAAGTATTCAGGATTACTGGCATCGGGAATCATTTTTATAACTCGGTCAATTCCATTGTCGATCGTCCACACGCTGACTTTCGTGCCATTTTTTCTGTTTCCTTTAAAATGATAACCCGGAATGTTCAAATACATTTGATCACCGAGGTTTTGAGCATGGTAAATATCAAACTTATTGTCCTTATCGGTCATCAATTGATGCCACAACCGCTCCCTCAATTTTTTATGTGAATTATGTTTCTGGTCGACAAGCTTTTTATATTTATCGCATTTGCATTTATATCCTTTACACGTTCCATCTTTTCGAACTCTTCGCCATCTGCTGTCAATAGTGTTAGCCAACCTTAACCAATCGTTCCATATAAGGTCTTTTCGAAGCTTTTTGGTTTCGCCGGCGCTGCCTCCCTCTATTTTTATTAGCTCGGGGTACACCTTAGTATAAAACTCCCAAACGGCAATATTAGAGCCATCCCACACAGGATTCGATTTATTTCTGGCCAATTTGGGAATACACTCATTTTTACACTTATCCCAACTATGGGGTAAATGCTGAATATCATCTTTGTATTCGCCGGCAAAATCTTTAATATCGTTGACCATGCCAACGGCAGATTTCCCTGCATCGGTTGCCAAATGAGCAACTTTACCGGCTACTTCAATTATTTTTCCCTGTTCCAGTAACTTTTCGATAATGGCATCGATAATTATTTTCGGATCGAGTGCTGCTTTCATGGTAAAGCTATGGCTTTTACCAAATACCTCGAAAGCTACGTGAGTTTTACCATCCAATTTCAGATCTGTGCCGGCCTCCATGTGCGTATTTACTTTGCGAAGCTGAAAGGTGCTTAAAATTCGATCCATTACAGGTGCCAGTGGCTTTACCTTGCGAATTTCGTTCATCAATGCTTTTTTTAGATTAGCATCCATATTAAAATCTAACCGGTAGCCGGCATCAAGACTCATCTTATAGTCGAGGTCGGCCTCAACGGCCTCCAACAACTTGGCCTTGCCCTTCATGGCAAATCCAGGTTCAATTTCTACCTCGCCCACTTGGCCTCCATTAGGCGAAAACAAAATTTCCACATCGCGGATGTAAATATCTTTGGGGAATATATCGGGAATTTTTAGGCCAAAGCCACCTCTTAAAATTGAGGTAAAATCGTTCATTGTAATCTTATTTCGAGAGGCCTTCAATGCAACTTCGCCATTGGCAGGCGATATGCTCATAATGGAGCCAAATTCGAGATCGAAAAACGTAGCGTTTTCCACTGCAAATCCTAACGTTGTAGGGGTAGGTGCGCCGGGAATCCATCCCAATGACACTGCTGCGTTTGTAAACGTAATGGAATTCTTTTTCAATTGCTTATCCAGTCCAAATGGATTAGCCCAGGTATCCATCATAGAGCCGCTTCCACTAATTTCCTGCGAGCGCAGATCGTAGGAGAATTCAAATTTCGAGTTTAGTGCCGGATCCCATTTCGATGGTTTCATTTTCATTTCTGTAATAACACTAATGGCGGCTCCCCCCGCTCCGGCGCCGGCTAGTAAGGTTAAAGAAGACAAGTGCAATTGCGTTCCGGAAGGTGGAATTACATCAATAATTACGGGGTTTTGCGAAAAATCCAACGTGCTTTCAAGTGCAAAACTTGTTTTCGAAATTTTTGAATTTACAACCAAATACGGAGCATCGATACGTAAAAAATCAAAAAGTACTTTCAAATTCTTGTCTGTATCGGCTTTAGCCCCAATAAACACTCCGGCTGTTGAAACTTTCAGTATAATATCCTGCAAACCAAGATTGGCCATTACCGGATATCCCGGAAAATCTTTCAATTCCTCCACCTGCACCATAGCCTCAAGGTCGAATGGCGAAAGCGTTCCTTGAAAATCGAATGTACCGAATTTATCAAATGTAATTTGATAGACATCACCTCTTTGAACAACAGGAAGCTCACCAAACCCGGGAACAGACACTCTTTCTTGCGAAAAAACATGCGTGAAAACAAATGAAAATAAAAACAGCAGAATAGAAAACACAAAACGCATAACTCATATTTTTTATAGATTACAAAAATAGGTTGCATTAACATGGCCAATTTGATAATTTTTTCATCGAAAATTAGGTAATTGAAGTTCAATTCAAATTATTGGAGCTGTTATGCAACAAATCAAAACGTGAGCAATGAGCCAAGGCTGCAAAACGTTGGAATTACTTTTACAGCATAAATCCTTTTCAATAAATCCACGTAAGTGTAACTAATAAGTGTAGCAGGTCGCTTAATTTTTATGAAAAACGATTATTATGGGCATGGCAACACAACTATACGGATGCATTGCGGAATATGGCACTCCTGATAAAACCAAACAAACAAAAATATACGAACAAACCAATCAGGTAATTAATAACTTACCTACAAATGATGCATGGCCCCCGCTTAACCATCGCATGTTTTCGATAATAACCAATGATGAAGCAACCCCAAACGACACCAACATTGCATACAACGGCAGACTAATTATTTTTGGAGCCAACCTCAAATCTGTTGAATTCTACTGGGCGCAATGGAAACCTAAATTTGAACGGCTTCTGGAGCAACTTTGGTGGACTTCCGCCAATGTACACTTTAAACCGGAATACACCGATCTGCAAACATTTAAGTGGCAAATTGACTCGACCAAATGGCCGGCAAATAATTCAAAAAATGGCATCCTCCCCTCTATTAGTCCGGACTTTTGGATTTTTAACGGGGATGAAACATGGGAAACACATTCTAAACCTTACTAAAAAAGCCAACTAAAGTCAAAAACACGCATTTTGACAAAAATCTCATTAAATTTGCACAATTACAGAGCATACAAGTGCAACAAACATATACACATGGCAAAAAGATATAGTGCAGAAATCGTTTTTATTCTCATGATACTAGTCGGAATGGCTTTTTTTGGAAATGCAATGTTCCATCCACAACAGATAATGCCTGAAGTGCAAAGCATAACAGAAGAGGAAAAAGATACGCTGCTATATAGGAACTTAAAAGACGAATTATCCAATCTACTTCATCACAAGCACCGTTTGGGATTTAACGGCACATTGCTGGTTGGTATCGATAACGACATCATCATTAATAAAGGGTTGGGATTTGAAAACTTCCGCAATCGGGATAACATTTCAAGTAAAACCATGTACCAGATTGGCTCTGTAACCAAGCAATTTACAGCTACCGCTATTTTGCAATTGTATGCTCAAAATAAACTTGCACTTACCGACAGCATCAATAAGTTTTTTCCGGATTTGCCCTATCAGGGATTTACCATTCACCAGCTATTGGTGCATCGGTCGGGTTTATCGAATTACGTTTACTTTATAGACAAACTGGTTACAGATAAAAGCCAATTAACAACCAACGACGATGTAATTGCATTGTGGAAAGAACACGAACCAATTCCCTACTACCCACCGGGCAGGCGGTACGACTACTCCAACTCAGGCTACATGTTACTAGCATCGATTATTGAAAAAGTAAGTGGTATGTCTTACGGCGAATACATGCAAAAAAATATATTTGAACCGCTGGGTATGCACAACACCCTATTGCTTATGAGGTAAGTCCAAAAGAAACACTTTATAGCATTTCAAAATCTTATAACCTAAAGGTTAAGGACCTTAGAAGTTATAATCCTTTTCTATATGAAAGAGAACTGGATTACAACGATGTGATAAGAATACCAACTTATGAGCTGAAAGATAAAG
>JAWOEM010000323.1:0-3705 GCA_046482785.1 Salinivirgaceae bacterium | reverse complement strand
TGCCCCATTGTCCGCCAGCTGGCGGATGTGAAGAAAATCAATTGCTTCCGCCAACTGGCGGATCAGGGGCAGAACAATTGATTTTCAATATATTGGGTTTGTTTTAGGTGCAAAAACGGATATGCATATTGGGTTATTTTGGCACAATTTCTATGTTCAAAATGTATATTTGGCTGTAAATAGCACCCGATGGTTTATTGCATCGGTTGTTTTGTCGTAAACATAGTACTCATCTTGTGTTCCGTTTACACCGTATTGAGCTAAGTTATACGAGTATTCAAGTCCGAATCTTAATTTCTGAACTGAGTACGAAATTCGAGGTGATATTCTTACTACCTCTTTTATGTTTTTACTACGTGCATAAATAAAATCAGGATCTACCTTTTTTTCTGTACCCAGATTTCCTGAAATACCCGCAAATACACCAACTTGCCAGGGCTCATTTACCTGATAGAAGGCCTCGAACCATGCCGAGTAAACTTGCATTGGGGTGTAATTAAAATTGTTTGTTCCGATATCTTCGAGTAACCGTCCATAGCCACCAAGCATTACAAACTGGCTCATGTTTTGGCCGTACGATACTTTAGTTTGCAGGGTTAGCGGGCCGGTTTTAAAGCGGGCAAACCAGTTGGCATTGTATGTTCCCAATTGGTTTTCGTTGATGGTGCCGTCCTGGTTCTCTTCGCGCGGCTCAAGCCACATGTACCCGGCGGTAATACCCGTTGCGAATCCGGTTTTTTGCCCGTACATCAGTTGGAACTGTACGTCTGGTTTGGCAGAATTTCGTTGGGCTCGTTCAGCCAGACCTTCTGGTCCTTTTGAGAAATGATAACCATGTTCGAGCGCTGCCAATGTTAATCGCAAGTTGGGTATTATGTTGTAGTCGAACCGAATTTGTGGTGCTCGGTTTAACGGGTTGTAAACAGCTGCCGCGCCAAATGCAAGCACTCTGGGGAATACATCGGGGCCGAACATTGGGTGCCAGAACTGCCCCATTGTGAGCGCTGCTTTGTCCCATTTTAATTTCATGTAGGCGTGGCGCATTCGAACCATGTTTTTATAGCTTTCGCCCGTTCCGAAAAAATCACCCTCAATTACACCCAAAACATTGGCGCCCAAAGCGTTCATCCCGGTTAGTTTTACGCCTACCCGTGAGTTAAGCGATAGCATATCGAGCTGGGCATTTTCAGTACCTTCAGCTTTTTCTACCGGATAAAAGTAAAGATCGGAGTAGCGGCTAGTTGTTGATTCATGGGAGTCGAATATCCCTTCGTAATTAATGTACCCGTAAAAATCCAGTTTGGTCTCCGATGGTTTCTCCTCTGTTTTGTTTTGAGACAATCCGGCTAAACTGATAAACATTAGTGATAAAAATACGTAAATAATTTTCATGTTTGATTCGTTTAAGTTTTGTACATAAAGTTCAACAAAAATAGGCTGTCAGTCGTTCTTTTTATTCCTTTTCACCCCAAATTAACAAGAATTATATAATATATCTTCGTATTCCTTGCGGAATTTAGGTTTTACCTGATTTTGTTTTTATCCTACATTCTGCAAGAAACAAAATGACAAATTCTAAATTGCTTGCAGATTGGTGTTGAGTTTTTCATTGTAGTCTCAGGTGTTTGTTAATGTGTTGGTTTTTATTGATTTGGTGAAATCTAATTGCAAAGTACGTGCTTTTGCAATGTGGATAAATAGGCGTTTTCACCCCAATGTGATCGATTGAATGCGATACTGTAAGTAAAAATACGTCATTAAATGCGAAAGCCCAAAACCAACACATCATCAATTTGATCGTTCGTGTTTTTCCATGCTTCAAATGTGGTTTCGAAGTGTTCTTTTTGTTCTTGCATGGGTAGGTGCGCTTTTGAAATCATTAGGTTTTTAATGGCTTTTTTGCTGAACTTTAAACCTTTCTCACCTCCAAACTGATCCGGGTATCCGTCCGATAACATGTACACGGCATCGTTTGGTATAAGCTCGATGTTGTGACTTGTGAAGTGGGGTTTTTCTTTTATGTGCGAGCCAATGGGCATTTTGTCTGCTTTGTATTCTATTAATTCATTGTTGCGAATTATGTAAATGGAATTATAGGCTCCGGCAAATTGCATTGTGTTTTTTTCGTGCTCAACAATACAGAGCGACATATCCATTCCGTCTTTGGCTTCGGCTCTGCTTTCGTTTTGGGCAAGGGTTGCTTTTAGGTTAGCCCTCAATTTGTCGAGAATAATTCCGGCCTCGTTGTTGGGTTCATTATTTACAATTTCGTTGAGTAGCGCTATACCCAGCATGCTCATAAATGCTCCCGGAACGCCATGTCCGGTACAATCTGCTGCTACAACAATGGTTTTATGTTCAAATTGTTTTATCCAGTAGAAATCGCCACTTACTACGTCGCGGGGTTTGTAGAAGATAAAGCTGTCGGTAAATCTTTCTGAAAGATAATTTTTTGAAGGCAGCACTGCACTTTGTATTCTCGATGCATATTGTATGCTACTATCGATAGAATCTTTTTGTTTTCGTATTTTTTCTTCGGCATGTTTCCGTTTGGTAATATCGGAGCCATAGGTCTGAACTACTCCTGCGCTGCTCAATCCTCGGAGAATAAACCTGTAAATACGGTTGTAAATGGTGGCTTCAATAATCTCGATTTTTTCGTCGCTTATGAACTGTTCACAGTCGAACCGTTGCATTTCGGGGAGTAGTTTTTCAATATTTTCTCCGGTGATGTTTTTCATTTCAAAGGCAAGGTTGGCTGCCGGGTTCGATTTCAAAATCGTCCCTGAAGCATTGAAGCGGAAAACGGGTTCGGGGTTCAGCTCGGCAAAAAGCGCCATGCTTTTCATTTCTTCTTTTAGCTTACGCTTTTCGGTCACATCTTCTTTTATGGCAATATAGGTATCTATTTTGCCCGAATCATCGAGTACCGGAGAAATAGTTGATTCTTCCCAGTAAGTGGTGCCATTTTTACGTTTGTTTAGCATTTGTCCTTGCCAAACTTTGCCCGACGAAATGGTTCGCCAAAGCTCTTCATATTCTGCGGACGATGTGTGTCCGGTTTTTAAGAATCTGGGATTTTTGCCCAGAACTTCTTGTTTCGTGTAACCCGAAATTGTTTCAAATGCAGTATTTACATATTCAATTTCGCCGTTTTTATTTGTAATCATGATGGAATTGGACGTTTGCTCCAATCCGGTTAAAAATTTATTGGCTGCTTTTCTGCTGGCTATTATTTCTGAAATGTCGGCGCCATACATTTGCACCGCTCCATACTGAGGCAATCCGCGCAGCTCAAAGCGTAGTGTTTGGTCATGCCGGGTTTTTGTTGTAAGGTTTTTAATATCGCCATTTTCGATGAATTCTTGAAAGTTTAGTGGTTTTGTTTCGGGTACAAGTTGCTGGATTTGCCTTCCATCGAGGTGCGCTTCTTCGAAAATATTTTGTGCGGCGGTATTGGCCTGCGTAATTACTCCCCCTACATTGAATCGGATAACCGGTGCCGGATTCATTTCTGCGAAAAGTGCCATGCTTTGATGCTTATCTTCAATTTGTTTGTATTGATTGTAGCCGGGCTCTACTATACGCCACTGGGTTTTTTCGCGATTACATGTTCGACATGGGGGAACTATTTCGCCTTTATTGACAAAAATACGTGTTTTATTACACGACTTGCATTGCAGAACAGCATTCATGGAACTAACC
>JAWOEM010000319.1:0-3884 GCA_046482785.1 Salinivirgaceae bacterium | reverse complement strand
GAAGTGGACAGTATGTTTTTCTTTTTTAGGGAGGAGCTAGTGTCATGTTAATGCTCAAATGACGGATAAGTCGCCGTTATTTTCCGAGTTTTGCACAGCAGTAAAAAGTAAGCATAGCCATAGCTACGTGAATCTTTTTAATGCAAAGCAAACCTTAAAAGAACAAGACTTGGTGCGTTATTTGGGTGTTGACAGGACACTACTGTCGTGTCAAGCATAATCTTACGGGCCAAGCATTGATCTTTTCATTTTTATCTGCGTTAAAAAATGTTTACAGTACGCTGCTATGCGCACATTTTTTGTCTTGCTAAAAACGAAAATATCTTCAACTTACCCGAAATATCAAACTTGACATGACACTAGTAGTTTTCATGCACAACGTTATTTTTGGCTTCTAATTTGATAATGAATTTGTGATTTAAACAAACATTACTTTTTTACGTTGAGTATAAAAAATCGTGAGTAATGTTTTTGTTTTGTTAGATTTTGTTATTTTTGTATTTTTGAATAGTTTGAAATAAGAGTTAGAGTTGATGGATTGATGAAGTTGTAGACGTTTTGAAAAAACAAACTGGATAAAAATACTTGGAATATATCTTTAAATGATGTTAATGGGGGGGTGACTCCGTTTAAATACCTGAATTTTGAGGAATGTTGCAAGAATATTTTGTTTGAATCAAAAAAAAGTATAATTTTAGATTGGTCACATTGTATTAAAACACATAACTGGATGGCAAAAGATTATGAAATGGGAGTTTTGAGAGTGCGTAATGGATGTGTTTGGTTGTCAATACCTTACGAGTCTATTATGTATGTAAAGTCAAATAAGTATTACACAACAATACATACTCCGAGAGAAAAAATTGTTACAAATACTCCATTTAAGGTGATTTCCAGGATTTTACCAAAACGATTGTTTATTCGTACGCATACCGAATATCTTGTAGCAATTAGTCAGATTGAGGCTTTGGAGCCCAATAAAATTACATTGCTCAACGAAGATAAAGTTATGATGTCAAAATCATATCGCGACGGGGTATTGAAATTGTTGAATGATCTGGGAATTATCGAAGGAGGATTCTAATTTAGTCTATGTGCGGACGATTTATATTGGCTCAGCGCATCGAAAAATTAACAAAGCGCTTCAATGTGACTCTTCCAAACGATGTTGCCTATACGCCGTTATTTAATATTGCGCCGGGCGATAAAACGTTGGTTGTTACTTCAAATGATAATTCTGTTTTTCAATCGTTTACGTTCGGGTTAACCCCTTTTTGGGCTTCCAAACGAATGTATTTGTTCAATGCTCGTGCCGAAGGCGATCGAAATAAACAAAATGAAGTAGGTTATCGCGGCAGTTTGGGAATCATTAATAAACCCGCATTCCGAAAGGCGATTCGCAGCCAACGTTGCCTTGTGCCTGCCGATGCATTTATCGAAGGGTCGGACAAAAATGGCCTTAGTGATCCATACCTTGTATATTTACGGGATAAAGTCAGACCATTTTCTTTTGCCGGTATTTGGGATCGATGGACAAATGCCGAAGTTGGTGAAGAAATATATTCTTTTAGCATAATTACAACAGTCGCTAATTCTTTGTTGCAAAAAATCCCGCATCATCGTAGTCCAGTAATACTGCAGCAATGGCAAGAATCAAAATGGCTCAATTTGAATACTCCACTCAGCGAAATTACGGCCATGTTGCAACCCTATAGTTCCGAACTAATGAATGCCTACCCCATTGCTCCGGAAATTAAAAATGCACGCCTGAAAAATCGCAGTTTGATTAATCCCGTTGGAAATCCACTTATGCCCGAAGACAATGCGAGCATTGCTTTGCGCATTACTAAAACGGGTTTTGGTCGACGAAAAATAATGTGATTTAAAGGAGACACGTGGACGTCGATACCACTCTTTTTGCTAATTCTTTCTTTTTGTCTTTATTGGTGTGCAAAAACTGCAAGGATTTTTCCCTTGAAAAATTAAATCCTTGCGGAATTTAAGTGGTAAAAGTATACATTTGTTCCAGATAAAATTCAGATACAATTTTGCCATGAGTTTATTAATCCTTTATCTCTTTATCGCCATAGGCATTTCATTCGTTTGTTCTATTCTTGAGGCCGTTTTACTCTCAACACCCGATTCCTATATTGAATTGTTGATACACGAAAAAAGGAAGAAGGCGCCTGTGTTACGCGATCTGAAAAAGCATATCGACAGACCACTTGCGGCCATTTTATCGATTAATACAATTGCACATACAGTTGGTGCAGCCGGAGTGGGAGCTCAGGCTACGCGGATATTTGGCGAGGCCTATTTCGGAATTATTTCTGCGCTGCTTACGCTGATGATTTTAGTGCTAAGTGAAATTATTCCAAAAACCATTGGAGCCCGTTACTGGCGACAATTGATAATATTGACCGTGCCCGTTATCCGTATTTTTATGATTTTGGCCTATCCTTTTGTATTTATGTCCGAGCAAATTACCCGAGTTATTGCGAAAGGCGGTAATATCTATACTTTTTCACGCGACGAAATATCTTCCATGGCTTCAGTAGGTTATCGGGAAGGCGTGCTGGGTAAAGATGAATTAATGTTCATCGACAATCTTTTAAAAATGAAAAATGTTGTTGCTGAAGATGTGATGACGCCCAGAACCGTGATGGTGGCCATATCCGGGCAAATGACTGTTGCCGAGTTTTTGTCTGATATAGATGAATTCCACTTTTCTCGTATCCCTGTTTATTATGGTTTTAAAGAGAATATAACGGGATATGTGCTGAAAGCCGATTTGCTTGAAAAAGCGGCAAAAGATGAACTTAACGTAGAAGTGGCCAGCATGCAGCGCGAAATAACAAAAGTGTACGAAAGGGTTACTTTGCCCAGACTTTTTCAATTAATGATGAAGAAAAACGATTTAATTGCTCTCGTAATTGATGAGTATGGGGGCATTGAAGGTGTTGTTACTCTCGAGGATATTATTGAGACCATTACAGGTATCGAAATTGTCGACGAAAAAGATACCCACACCGACTACCAAGTGCTTGCACGGGAAATTTGGCGAACAAGGCATAATACACGGAATAATCTGCTCGACACGTAGCATGCTAAAATAGTCGCCGTATTCTAATGATATTGTGTAATCTACTCAAAAAGCAAACTATTCGTGTTATTTGTAAAAAGCTTTTCTTATACCTATTGTTTTCTTATCCATGATTTCCAATTGATACACTGCCATTTCTTTTAGTTGTATAAAACCTTTCTGTTTTTTCTGCCCAGTGTAAAGAACTTAAAACAAAAGTCGGTAATCCAGCCTCCATTTTAGAGTGGTCAAATTCGACCACATTAACTTATTAATCAACTCAAATGTTCATGTTTCGATTCTGATTTTAAAATTCTGTTTCAATATTGCACTGCCGTCCTTGCATGAAGCACAACTTACATGTAAATGGTATCAGTTCGGCGTGGCATTATAATCCACAGAACGATGTATACAATTACGCCCGGAAAGGCTGCACTAAACAAAGAAATTAGCAGGTAAATTAAACGAACCAGCCCTTTGTCCCATCCAAAATATTCGGCAATGCCGGCGCAAACTCCTGCAATAACCTGATCGTTCGATCGTAAAAGTCGTTTTTCCATTGTGGTAGCATATTCAAAATTAGAGCGCAAAATAGTAAATTTTTTCTCGAGTTTTAAAATGTATTGGGGCGAAAGCATTTTATTAACATTTTCACCTTGCATTTGTGTAATATTTTTGTGTACATTAGTGCAGTAAAATAGTTTTGTGTGTTTTAGATTAAATTCCGAAAGGTTTAGCCTTTTTTGTTTTTCTAGTTGTTTAAATTATTGTGTCTTATGAGGCTTCTTGCTCTAATTATTCC
>JAWOEM010000287.1:0-12036 GCA_046482785.1 Salinivirgaceae bacterium | reverse complement strand
GTATTTACTATTTAACAAAATTAATAATTGGGGAATATGGAAAATATTTTGGCGGTCGATGAGTTCTCTTACCAAAACTCATCGCATTCCAAAACAATCGATATGAAATATCTTTTAGAATTATGAGATGTGTAGCCTTATTATTGGCACAATAGGTAACTACGCATTAGCTTGGTACACACGCACCCAATCGATGTTGAAATGTGCCGGTAATTGTTGGGGCTCTTTTTCTAAAATTGTTGCTAAATTAAGGTAAAGAGTTTCACCATTCAGCTGATGAGGTGTCCGAGCCACTTCAATAGAATTAAATGTCCATATTAACTCATTATCGGTCCACTCCATTTCGTAAATAAAAAATTTGTCATTTACATTGATGCCCTTTACCACTTCAGTCATTTGCTTGTTTTCGTCTTTCGCTGGAATGTATCGAACTTCGAATCCGTTGCCAACACCAGTTTTAAACAGGTCGATATGAGGAGTAATACGATCGCCTTTGAGGCTAAAGCCATGAACACACTGAGAAGCTTGATCGACGCTCAGTTTTACCTGAATTTTCCCTTGATTTAGTCGGAATGTTTGTGCCGTATTTAGCGTTCCCGAAGTATAATCGAAGCTTTTATTCATAAAACCACTTTTCGGACTCCAGCACTTGCCATCTTTTGGTTCTTGTTTGGTATCGATTTGTAAAATAGAATTATTAACAGACACGTTTTCCCCTTTCGTGAAAAACTGTTTTTCGCCTTCGGTCACGTAGTTGTCATTAAATGAAACCAACCCGGGAAATATTATAGGCGACCATTTTTCGTTGTCGAGTCCGGTAAAGTCGTCTTCAAAAATCAACTCCCACTTATTGAGCTCATCAAATGAGTTCGACTTTTGGGTTGCAAGATACCACTTTATGTCTGCCGTATTTTTTAGTTGTTCAAACTCTTCGACAGCTTTATACTCGTCGGTTTTTTCAAATTTTTTCGTGTCTTTCAAGTACTCCACACGCTTAACAAACTCGTTGGTTGCGGTTAAATCCTGAAGCTCCTCCAGTCGTAATAATTCCTTACTCTCTTTCATGGTAAGGTAATTGGCATACGCCTTAGAATTTTTAAACTTGTGGTAAAACCGTATTTCAGCGTCTTTTTGCAGCGATTTAAAGTCTTGTTGGAGTTTATACAGATCAGACTGTTTGAAGTCTGTTTTTTTAAGGTTTTCGCTATATTCGGGCGACTCAACGTAGATTTTTAGAGCTTCATATTCATTCAGCAAATCGCCTTGTGCTGTTTTGTCGATAAACTCAGGATGGCCGGCTGCCACAAATTTTAGGTATGTTTTAAGCTCAGGATCTTTTTTTAGCTCCTTATACTTCGATCGATCGGCGAGTTGCTGTTCAAATTCTTGTTTGTTTTCTTTGTTGATTTGGCTGTAGTCGAAATTATTAACCGCTTTTTCAAGTTCTTTAAAATCAGTAACTTTACTACTGCCATTTAGCTTGTTGTATGTTTGGTATGTAGGGTGGGCAAGAAGCTTGAAGTACTTTTTTAGATCGGACGTTTTTTTCAATTGCTTAAACCGCTTCTCCTGATTGAGCTCTTTTGTGTGATCTTCGTCCATTTGCTGTTTGAGCTCTTCAATCTGGCCACTTTCGATGGTTTCCTTTATTTGGTTGAACCTTTCAAGCTTTTCGCTCGAGCTAATGGTATTAAAACGACTAAGTTCAGTCGAATTTTTGGTCTTGAAATAGTTGTTCAGGTTCTTGTTTTTTTTCAGCGTAGCCAACTCATTCATCAACTTTTCTTCTTCGCTGGAGGCATACGTAATCGATTCAACAGCTCGCTTTTTGTCTAAAAACTCTTGCGATTCCAGGTAGCTTTTCAGCTCCTGATACCTTTCAAGCTCAGTACTGTTTTCGATATTTTTAAAACGTTCGTAATCTGCACGAAGCTGATTATGAGCCTTTTCTAATTTTTCTGTTGACGGGATTTGTCCCAATATGTTTTTAAACCACAAATTTGCCATAATTGCAAGCTGTTTGAATATCGTATGAAGTTGTTAAATATACAAAATTAGTAGCTTTGGTGACAATTTATCACTAAATATTCAACAAATTTGTACTCAGGTAAAGTTTTTAATTGAATTTATTGAAAATATGAAGCAAAATCCGGTAAAAAAAGTTGCAGCTATTCACGATTTAAGTGGTTTTGGACGATCGTCGTTAACGGTAGTTATTCCTGTATTGAGTTCAATGGGTTTCCAGGTTTGTCCATTACCAACAGCTGTATTATCTACGCATAGTCAGTTTAGCGACTATCATTTTGTCGATTTAACCGAGCATTTACCACACATAATGCATCATTGGAAATCATTAAATCTCGGATTTGATGCTATTTACAGCGGCTTTTTGGGCTCGTCGAAGCAAATCGATATGATGGTAAAATTTATTGATGATTTTTCGAGTGAAGATACCATTGTGTTGGTCGATCCTGTATTGGGCGATAACGGGAAACTTTATGGGCCGTTCGACCAATCTATGGTAAATGAAATGCGAAAACTTGTTTCCAAAGCACATATCATTACCCCAAATATTACAGAAGTTGGGCTGCTACTCGAAGACGACCCACTAATGATAAATAATACAGACGATGCCATAAAAGCCATCGATCGATTGGCCGATTTTGGACCTGAAATTATTGTAATTACAAGTGTGCCGGATGGGGCAGAAGGGAAAACTTCGGTTATAGCCCACAATAAAAACGATGAGCGATACTGGAAAGTTCCTGTCGATTATTTGCCCGCCGCTTATCCGGGAACTGGCGATACGTTTGCCAGTGTTTTGTTGGGTTGTCTTTTACAAGGCGATAACTTACCGATGTCGCTCGACCGCGCTGTGCATTTTATTTCGCATGGAGTTCGCTCCACATTTGGGTTTTCTTATGACGAAAAGGAGGGCATTCTATTGGAAAAAATTCTCCCAACCCTAAATTCGATGGTGCAGATAAATAGTTACGAGGTATTAAAAACCAAATAATGAATAAAGCGCAAAATGGAATGTACTTGCATATTCTATTCTGCGCTTCATTTTATCTGAAAAAGATGAGTATGTACTTAAACGTCAATTGGCTTCGAATATGTTAAGATTTATTAGATTGAACCCAACGGTTTTTTATTCGTTATCTTTATTTAATTCATGTTTCAGAACAACCATTTTTATGGCTGCACCCGCTGCTTCTACGCCTTTATTGCCATGTTTGCCACCTGCTCTGTCAAGTGCTTGCTGCTGGTTTTCAGTGGTGAGTACTCCAAATCCGATGGGGATATTATACCTCAAACTCACCTCGTTTGTTCCATCTGTTACGGCTTTACAAACAAAGTCGAAATGTCGGGTTTCACCCTGAATAACACATCCGAGACAAATTACCGCATCGACATCGGTATATTCGGCCATGTATTGGGCTCCCAAAGAGAGCTCGTAACTTCCCGGAACATACTTAAACAAAATATCCTGCTCGTTTACTCCATGGTTAAGCAAAGTTTCTTTGGCTGCTTTGGCCATCGATAGGGTAATGTCTGGATTCCACTCTGCAACTAAAATTCCAAATTTGAGTCCGGTAGCATCGGGAATAGGTTGAATATCGGTGTCTGAAAGGTTTTTTAATGATGTAGCCATTATGTTCGATTTAGTAGTTATTAATTAATTTATAGGCAATTACACTCTCAATTTCGCAAGAATTTAATTTTTCAATGTGAAAATCTTTGCGGATTTCGGGTACACAATCGCCGCCTGCCCACAAATATATTTCAAATTTTAATGATATGTGTAAATGTATATCGAGAGATTGCAATGAAAAAAGCAGGCACTTTAAACTTAGCTATTTCGGCACAATCTCTTAATGTAAAAGAGGAGGTGCTTATAGAAACACCTCCTCTTTTTTTCGGTAAACAGAATTTCTAAAGCATTGCTTGTGCTCTGCTTATATATTTTTCAATTTGACGATATTCTGTACTTTCAGGATAATCTGATTCAATTTTCTTGTAAAGCTCAAGTGCCTTATCGTATTTTTTCTCTGCATAATAAACTTGTGCAGCTTTCATGAGGTACAACGGACTTGTGAATTTGTTGCTATTTATATTCGCTGCTTCAACGTATTTTTTAGCGCCTTTTTCGTGCTCACCAAGTTGTACATACGAATCACCAATTGCACCTGTTGCAGCAACGTTGGTCATAATATCATCTGCCGAGTAGCTATCCAGATAGTCGATGGCTTTTTTGTAATCTCCTAAGCGCAGGTAACTTACTCCGGCATAATATTGTGCCAAATTACCTGAAGGAGTTCTACCGTACTCGTCAATAATATCGAGAAATCCAAAATTATTGCCATCGCCATTTATGGCTAAGTTAAATGAATCGCGCTCAAAATATTGCTGAGCGGGGAAAATCATTTCTTGTGCTTCTTGCACCATGGGCTGCATGATATATTTTTGATAACCAAAATACCCCAGAACAATTACTGTAATGACAATTGCTGCTGTGGTAATTACTCTTTGGTTTTTCTCAATAAAATATTCCGTGCTCGTTAATGCATGTTCAACATTTTCAAATGTCGACTCTTGACTCTGATTTTTTTGTTCCTTCTTTTTTGACATCGTTCTTCCAGATTTTTCTAGTTATTCCAGCGCAAAATTAACCTAATTTATTTCACCCACAAATAAATTTCGCCTCTGATATGCCGAATATCACAAGATTTGAACAAAAACTATGATTATTTTTTTAAAAATCAATGAAATACTAAAAATTCCGGTTGCACGATTTATTTTATTAGTTGTTTTTTTCTGTTGTAGAATCGCTTCAAAACATCCGGAACGTCAAACCATATTTGTTTTCCAATGTAATGCTCGTACTGGAAATTCGTAATGGCCAAAAATTAATATTTACGTGTTTTGATTAATTGTAACCAACTATATTTATTTTTGCAGTTATGCACTTGGATCGATTAACACTCACGAACTTTAAGAATTACGAATCGGTAAATATACAGTTGTCTCCTGCAATTAACTGTTTTACAGGAAATAACGGTTCCGGCAAGACCAATTTGTTAGAGGCTGTCTATTATTTATCGTTTTGTAAAAGTTGCTTCAATATCCTCGACCATCAGAATATTCGTATCGGGGAGAATTATTTTATTGTTGATGGTGGTTTTTCGATGAATGATGAAGAAGAGCGAATAATTTGTGCTGTGCAGGAGGGAAGGCAAAAAAAGTTTAGTCGGAATAAAAAGGAATATCAACGTTTATCTGATCATATCGGGTTTATTCCTGTTGTAATGAGTACCCCCAGCGATACGCAGTTGGTTTATGCCGGTAGCGACGAGCGCAGGCGGTTTATCAATACATTGATTTCTACACACGATCGGGTGTATTTGCAAAATATGGTTGATTACAATCGGGCGCTGGAACAGCGGAATAAGTTGCTTAAAGATATGGTTCGTGGTGGGGGATGGGACGAATTATCGCTCGAAATTTGGGATGAAGCACTTCACAAATACGGCCAGCGGATTTTTGAAGCACGCAAAAACCTGTTAACCACGCTCATTCCTGTGTTTCAGTCGTACTACAGTCATATTTCGGGCAATAAAGAAAAGGTATCGTTGGCTTACCGGTCGAACTTGCACGAAGGCGAATTGAAAGATTTGCTGCAACAATCCCGTTACGCCGATCGGGCAGCTCAACATACGACTGTTGGGATTCACCGCGACGATTTGGTGTTTCTTATTGGCGATCGGAATATTAAGAAAACGGCTTCGCAAGGGCAGCAAAAAACCTATTTGGTTTCATTGAAATTTGCTCAGTTTGAGTTAATTCGGAAAACCATGAACAAAAAACCGCTATTATTACTCGATGACGTATTTGATAAGCTCGATTCTACACGTGTAGAACGCATTATTGGGTTGGTTGCCGGCGATAGTTTCGGCCAAATTTTCATTACCGATGCCAACAAAGTGAGGATTGACAAAGTGCTTGAAAATGTAACCAGCGATTATAAGATTTTTGGCGTCGATAATGGTACCCTTATTTCAAGGTAATGTCTGCAAAAATGCAATTTTGCGTTAGTTTTTCATTTCAATAAGTAATTGTATAGCACGGTCGACCATGGAGTCGTGTCCTTCCAACTCTTCCTCAATGGCCATATCCACGTGAATATCAGGGGGAACTCCCAATTCAAAGTCGTGTAACGAACCATTTTCGGGATAACCCGATTGCGTAACACTAAAGCGGTAGTACCAACCATTAGGCATTTGTCCCCCATGTGGCGCACCGGCGCCGCCGCCTGTAGTATCGCCAATTTGTTTAATATTCGGGTATGCCTTGGCAGCAGCTGCAAAAAACGATGTAGCACTGTAGCAGTTCCGATTTGTAATTAGAATAATCGGGTTTAAGTATTTAATATCGCCTTCGGGTTCGCTGTAAACTTTTATCCACTCACCAAAATCATTATGACCCGGCCCATCTTTTAATCGTGAGCTATAAATATGGCGCTTCCGATCTGTTAAGCGATTCATTATTTTGAAAATATTGGATGGAGCACCGCCTCCGTTGTTTCTCACATCAATTATTAATCCATCAGTGGTTTGCATTCTGGCAAGTGTAAAGTCAATGGAATAATCGCTAATTGTGTTCGAAAATGAACTGTAATGAATGTAACCAATTCGGCGCTCTTCGATATCAAATACTTGATGGATAAGCGGCCCTGTGGTGTAATAATGCTCTTGTACATTGAAATGATTAAGCTCACCGGGGCGGAGGTAATAATCGTACAGCAATCGTCTATTGAAATTTTCGGGGGCATTATGTGAAATATGATACCGCGAAACGTTAAATGGCGATACCATATTTACGTGTCCGTCTTTGAGTTCACTCAACATAGAAAACATAATGTTAAACAATTGTTGCTCGGATAGTTGATTGTTGATTAATGGGCGATAATCATCGTAAAGAGCGTCCCAGCTAACATTTCTGACTCCAAAATAGCTGTATTTTTCGTTTACCTGTTCCCATAAATAATCGAAATTTTCTACTGGGTCTTGGCTCGGTTCTCCCTCCATTAGAGCATTTTCGCACGAATAAAATGCCAGAAACGAAAATAGCAGGATTATTATGCTGTGTTTAACTTTCATGTTCCGAAGATTTTGTGTTGAGTTGAAACTTAAATTGTATTTGGAACAAATGCGTTGCTCCTTGCACCCGGCTATATTCAGGATCGATACTGTAGTACTGCCACAAATAACCAAAACGGATGATATTTTGGTTGCGTAAATGATAGGAGAGTCCCAGATTCGATTTTAATTGAAAAACAGTGCCGATGGTCGCCATTTCTGCTCTTTCAGGGTCATAAGGGTCGATATTTCCATCTACAAAATTTTCGATAACTACATAGGTTGGGCGAATGTAAGAAAATACAAGCGGCAAGTCGATTTCGTATTCCACGGTGACTTTATGTGGGTGATACCGGGCAAACCATCGAAATAAACTAATATCGAAACCTTTAATATTAAATGATTTGGCGGTAAAAGCAGAAACACCAAGTCCGGAAATAACGTCGTATCCAAACGAGGCATTGAACATGTTCTCATTTAATCGAAAGTTGATGGTTTGGTTCGTGGAAAATCCGGCATAAAATTTTACCGGATAGGTGTTTTGGTAGTCTAAATTCCAAAGGTATTGGGCATCAAGATTAATATGATAATTTTGAAACCCTCCAAAATCACTTGTCGCTTCTGTTTCGGTGATTGCATAACCAAAATCGCCTGTTACATCCCAAATGCGGTTGCTTTTTTCCGATCTGTAACCCAATCCACCCCCAATGATGGGCCCTTTGTAAAGTAGTGGAGATACGCCTTGGTCCAGTGTTTTGTGCAAGCCGGCTTGGGCGTATGTTAAAAGGAAATTGGAACGGTCGCTATGGTCAAAAAGGCGAATTTTTTTATTTTCGGTGGGTTGTGCTAATGCCGTTACCGACAAAAGGAAAATTAAACTAATGGTAAGTGTTTTTTTCACAGAGATATGTTTTTATATGAATATCACTTCTAAAGCGATGGTATGGGATTTTTTGCATTCAAAAAATCACAAATAATTTACAAAGTCTCTACAGGAATAGAGCAAGTATTCTCTTTTACAGTAAACTTTTTAATGGCTGAGTGCGAGTTATACCTTAGAAAAAGAACTTTCCGATTATTTGAAGCCACAACGATGGTATTGTTGGGTAAAATAGCTGGCGACGAAAATATTTTACCCCCTGTGTCATATTTATCCATTACTACTCCATTAGAATTAACCACATACAGATTATGATCGTAACTCCCAATACAGAAGGTACTATCGCTTAATGATCGTGGTGAAGAAACCACCCAACCGCCAGTTTTTATTTTATGTTTAAGGTCTCCATCTTCCGAAAGCAAATAAATATATTTGTCTGTAGATCCAAATACGATGGTTCCATCGTTTAACTGGATAGGAGAGCTGTGAATTTGTCCCCCAACCGCCACTTTTTTAAGTGTATCTGTTTTGGTATCAAAAATATACAAGTTTTTATCGTAGCTCCCCACGGCAAGCATTCCATTTTTTAATATTGCCGGCTGTGAGTGCACAACCCAGTGCCCGGTAGCAATGCTTTTCTTTAGTTTGCCTTTTTCGTCTAAAATGTAAATTTGATTATCGTGGGTTCCCGAAATAACCTCATTATTTCGGATGGTAATACCACCGTGCGCCATTTTTTTTGTATCAAATGCGTATTTCAGACCGTTTGGAGATATGTACTGAATTTTGTTTTTATTCGTTCCAAACACCAATGTTCCATCGGTAAGCTGTTCTATTTTGCTGAATATGCGTCCGCCGGGGCGAATCTTTCGCAGTAAATTTCCTATCTGATCGAAAAAGTACACGTTTTTATCGTAGCAACCTATGGCCACGCTTCCATCGTCTAATTCCGACGCCGAAGCATGAACCCAACCGCGAGTTTTGAATTTCGATATGGTTTCGCCTAATTGGTTTAAAAAGTAAATACGTTTTCCATGGCAACCAAACACGACTGTTGTATCGCTGGTTACAAGAATTTCGCTATATACTTTCCCCTTTGTTTTAAGGGACTTTACCAGATCGAAATGCGACAATACTTGCCCAAAGGCAGTGCTCGAGACCAATGCAATCAAAAGGGTAGTGACAATGTATTTACTAATCCTATTTTTCATAGGGGATGCTATTGATTTCTGCGTCCAATTTCCCGTAAAGTGAGCGGCTGATTGTGGTAAGAGGTAACCGAACAGCCGATTGCGTAATGTCTTTAATTTGGAGTGCTGCTTTAATTCCCGACGGATTACCATCTTCGAAAATCATTTCGGCAAAGTTTAATAAATTATAATGAATTTCTCTCGCTTTGCGTTGATCATCGTTTAAGCCTGCCCGAACCATTTCACTAAATGCTTTTGGATACGCGTTGGCCAATACCGAAATAACTCCACTTGCCCCGGCAGCGACCAACGGCATGGTAAGAGCATCTTCTCCAGAAATAACCATAAATTGGTCAGGAGTACGTTTTATAATGTTCATTACCTGTGCAATATCGCCGGATGCCTCCTTAATACCAATAATATTGTTATTGTTGTGAGCAAGGGAAACAACCGTATCTACCTCCATGTTTTTTCCGGTTCGCCCGGGCACATTATACAAGATAACCGGCACAGGAGAAGCTGCCGCAACAGTACTAAAATGCTGAATTATACCTTTTTGGCTGGGTTTGTTGTAATAGGGCACCACTGATAAAATGGCATCGATATCGGTAAAATCGGTTTTTTGTATTTTCGTTACAATTTCACTCGTACTATTGCCACTAATACCTAAAACCAATGGTAAACGACGATTATTGGTTTCTTTAATTAAGTTTACAACCGCTGTTTGTTCATCAATTGATAGGGTAGGATACTCACTGGTCGTGCCTAGAGCCAACAAATAATCTACACCATCGGTAATAACATATTCGAGCAATTTTTCTAATGCTTTGAAATCAACACTTCCATCTTTTCTGAATGGAGTTACCAAGGCAACGCCCGTACCTTTCAAACTTTTGCTATGCATAGTTTACATTTTTATTTGTTGATTCTGTACTGTTTATTACGGATAGATAATGAATAAGTTGCTGATGGAAGTCATTCGGGTTATCTATTTTCCCTTCAATTATCAGGTCGTAAAATGCTTTATTGTCGTCATTAGACCCCGCTATTAGACCAGCTTCCGATGATGCACAGATGTATGCAAGCGGATAGGAAACACTAAAATCTGCTTTTATCAGCAAGTCAAACTTTTTTTGTGTAAACGCTAGTATATCGTCGGATTTTGGTTTCCCGAACCAGTTTAAGTCACGTTTATAAAAAAGTGTTAATCCTTTTTTTTGTTCCAATTCTACCGTTGGCTTTTTTAGGTTTACAAATGCAATTACTTCAATTTGCATTTGTCGTTCGTGCAAAAATTTTGCGAGTTTGGCTACATGAGCAGCCACGTCGTCGCCGGTGCGCTCAAAAATAATACCCACATGCTTAATCTGTTCAAGATTTTTAAAGCGTTTCTTACGAGGATTTTTTTTGATTGCTTTATTTATGGCAATATTCTGAAAAAACGATTTTATACTCATCGGTTATTCTTCTTGTTGGTTACGTCCGTGGCACTGTTTGAATTTTTTCCCACTACCGCATGGACAAGGATCGTTCCGTCCTACTTTTTTCTCCACACGTACAGGTTGTGGTCTTTCCTTTTCTTTGGTATTTGCAATTAAATCGTTACGGCGCGAAGTTTCATACTTGCTGTAATCGGTTCGTTGCTGCTGTGCGCGCTGTACCTCATCGTCCTCTTTGAGTGGAATGAACGATTTTAATAAAACTGAAGAAACATCCTTGTTTACTTTATCGATAACGCCACGGAAAAGCTCAAACGATTCGAATTTATAAATCAATAGCGGATCTTTTTGTTCGTAACTGGCGTTCTGTACAGACGTTTTCAGGTCATCCATTTCGCGCAGGTGTTCTTTCCACGTTTCATCAATTACAGCCAGTGTAATGTATTTTTCCAAAGCTCTAATAACCTCTTCGCCATTGGTTTTATATGCTTTTTCGAGGTTTACAACCACTTGGAACACTTTTGTACCATCCGAAATTGGGATGACAATGTTTTCGTATTTCTCGCGCTGTGTTTTGTACACATTACCAATAACCGGCATCACTTGTTGCGAAATAGTGAGCTCTTTACGCTCAAAAGCATTTTGTACACCTTTGTAAAGCTTATCGGTCAATTCATCCGGTTGTTCTTTCATGAACTCCTCTGCATTGAAAGGCGGCTCAATGGAAAGATGGCGAATCAAATCAAGTTTAAAGCTTTCATAGTCGGCTACACCATAGTTATTTTCTACAATTGCTTCACATACATCGAACATCATATTGGCAATATCCACACCTAAACGCTCTCCAAATAAGGCGTGACGGCGTTTGGAGTAAATCACCTCGCGTTGAGAATTCATCACATCATCGTACTCCAGCAGACGCTTACGAATACCAAAGTTATTTTCTTCTACTTTTCGCTGAGCTCTTTCAATGGATTTGGTAATCATCGAGTGCTGAATAACTTCACCCTCTTTAATTCCCATTCTGTCCATCATTTTGGCAATACGGTCGGAACCGAATAGGCGCATCAAATCATCTTCGAGCGACACATAAAATTGCGAAGATCCCGGATCACCCTGACGGCCGGCACGTCCGCGTAACTGACGGTCGACCCGTCGGGATTCGTGACGTTCGGTGGCAATAATGGCCAATCCACCGGCTTCTTTTACTTCTTTACTCAGTTTAATGTCGGTACCACGACCTGCCATGTTGGTTGCAATGGTTACAGCCCCTGCATGCCCGGCTTCTGCAACAACCTCGGCCTCGCGTTGGTGTAGTTTTGCATTAAGTACGTTGTGTTTCACACCGCGCATTTTCAACATTCGGCTCAAAATTTCCGGGCATAAGC
>JAWOEM010000266.1:0-3046 GCA_046482785.1 Salinivirgaceae bacterium | reverse complement strand
TTTTGGGAGACAGTTGTGTTCCCTCAGGCATAAAATAAAATGTGTTGTAGTTGAAAACAGATGTGCTTTCGGTCGGAATGTGGCGCAGCTAATTGTTTAGCAGGTTATGCATTAACTGCGCATTCGCATGCAACATGAGCAAGAAGTGGTGAGCGTAAACGCCTGATGGCGCAACTTAACTTGTGTGGGGAGTGTTGAATTTTGTCGTTTCATTGTCATTTAATTTGTTATTATTCCCTTTGGGCAGGTCTTGGCACCGTACAGTTGTTGGTTGCCAGAGTTTCACAGAGCCTGATCTCTCCACTCTTCTTTATAACTCAAACAACAATTCCGAGGAGTTGTGTATTTGAACTTGCGCTGCAAATATCGGTTGACTTTTTTTGTTTAGCAAGAAAAATGCGAATTATTTCTAATTCGCATTTATTTTTTTGTGCAAAATGCTTGTGGAATTTTGGTTGATCCTGACTTAATCTCCCTATTCCGATTAATTATTACTCTGATTCTTTGAAACCTACGAGTATGGAAACGCAGCCGTTGGCTAGTTTTCCTTCTGAATCTTCCGATTCCGGTACTTCTATTTCAACAATAATTTGTTGTGTGGTGTTTGATTCAAAGTCCCACGACTTTGCCAAATTATGGTCTCTATTGTCGAAGAGCATTTGGTCTTTGGTATCTTTCAGTTTAAAACCAATGTTGCCTAACTGATCTTCTGCGCAAATCATTACGCGGTATTCCTGATCGGCGTAAAACGTAAGAACCAATTCTGCTATATCACCTTCGTTTAGCAGGGCGCTGTTTATTTGCCCGTTAAAAATATAGGGCTCTAACTGAGGCACACAGCTGTTTTTTGTGTATTTTTTACATTGTGCCTGAGCGTTTCCAATGGCCGATAGTGATATCAGAGCGGTAATAAGTATCGTAAATATATGCTTCATCTTAACCAAATTTTATTACAATAATAGTGTTTTCATTAATGATGTCCAAAATTACGGCTTTGTTATTTTGTTTCTCAGCTCCAGAAGATAGTCAGAAACGTTTCGTAGCGTTTCTTCGTCTATCTCTACCGTGCTTTCGCCTTTAAATGTTGTCTTGTTTGTTTCTGTGTTCGTATCTACCTCATTTTCACTAGCTGTAATGGTAACATCTTCGTAAAGTTTTGCTAGCTCTTTCAAGGAATTAAGTACTTCTCCAGATTTATGATCTTCTTTTGCGTGTGGCTCAACTAGTTTAATTAAGCTGTTCAACGATAATTTTTGTTCACCAATGCGTTTCACAATTGCTTCATTGGGGTTCGACTTATTTATTGATGCCGTTGCCAAATAGTTTCCTTCGATCCAGCCCCCCGAAATAATCATAACCGCAATTAACCCCCGGTTGTTATCTTTCAGGTATGCATCCACATTGCTGTAAATGTCCGTAATGATGTATAGCAGAGAATCGCGGTTGGCGATGTTTTTTTCAAGCTTCTCCAGTGCAAAAATATCTTGGTTATGTGGTATTTGAAGCGATTCTGTTAGCTCCCGAATACTCGATAAATAGTTGACGCTCTCCTGCACTTGGTCGAAAATTCGCGCGTAGCTTAAATCGGCACCATAAACACCCAAATTCAAAGCTTGTGTGGTTTGGTCAATGTAATATTGCTTTCGCGATGTGGGATTCATTAGCGACGGCGTGAAGCTCATGCCGGCTTCCCTTACTATTTGTGCCATTTCTAATGGCGATGGAACATTGTAGAAAATTTTTTCTACCAGTTTCTTATCCGTAGCCAACTTTTCTTCCTGTGCGGAAGTCGTTGTGTCTACCTGTTTGCCGGGTTCTGTGCTGCACATCGAAAACAATGCGCTGATAATGAGTAGTGTTAATGCTTTCTGCACGATCATATAATTTTTTTAAAAGATACAAACATTTCCAGTTGCATCAAATATGGTTAACTGATTTTTTATAAAAAAGGTTTCACTCGATTGTGTTTTTTATTTGTCGGATGAATCCTAAATTCTGCAAACATTTACTTTTTTGTACAAAAATGCTTGTGGAATTTAGGGTGGCACGTTCATTCATTTTTAATTATTTTTATTTGTGCGTATTTTACAATGCTGCAATTCATGTACGGTTTATTTACTCTTTTTCTTTTTTTTCTTTTCTACGCTGTGACCGAATTTACCCAGCTTTTTTCCCAATTTGTAATATTGCCCATGGCTGTATGCCAGCAGTCCAGCCTCGTCTAATCTGAAGGCGTCGTCTTTATCGAAGTACTTTTCAGAAACCTGTACGTTAACGACCTCTGCTAAAAACATATCGTGCGACCCCAACGGAATTACATCCTTTACAATGCACTCAATATTTAGTGGCGATTCGTTTATGATGGGCGAACTCACCTTTTTGCTTTCGCCGGGGGTAAGTTTCATTTCTTTGAATTTGTTGTAATCGCGCCCAGACCGAACTCCGCACCAGTCGGTTGCTTTGGTTAGATCTTGGGTTGTAAGATTAATGACAAAATCGCCCGTCTTTTTAATTATTTCGTACGAATATCGTTCTTTTCTAACAGAGATGTAGCACATAGGCGGTTTAGAGTTTACTGTCCCCGTCCATGCAATAGTAATAATGTTGTAGTCTTTAGGTTCATGACCGCAGCTCACCATTACCGCAGGTAAAGGGTAAATAAGCGTGCCCGGTTTCCAGTCTCTTTTCTTCATAAAGGCTATTTAAGTTCGATACTTCAGTAATTTTAGTGTGAAGATATTAAAAGTTCGCTTAATGAAGTGAGAAAAGACAAGTTAAATTCTATAAAATAATGCTAATGTGAAAATTTTTAGACCGCAAATCCTGATTCTGTATGCATATCGTAATTTCTAATTTTTATGCCTGCTGATTTTGGGTGTTACTTTTTCGTTGCAAATAAACTTTTATTCAAAGGGATTTGTTATTTTTAAAAATCGTTTTGCCATCTGTGCCATCGACAAAACATTCTTATGGAATTTTATAGTTTTATGTAAATATTTATACAAAATCAATTAAGAGGTGATGCCTATAGCACCAGAAATAAAAA
>JAWOEM010000166.1:0-5755 GCA_046482785.1 Salinivirgaceae bacterium | reverse complement strand
CCAATTATGAATTTTAAATTTTTTACTTTCTTAACCGCGTTAATTCTTTCAACGCTGACAATTTTTGCACAAGACCGAGCCGTTAACGATGATGGTTACTACAAAGGAGTAATCAGAGTTAAAGTTGACAACAATATGGTACAACAGTTTGAAGCTCTTCATGCTGAAAAATCCAACTCGGTAAATTCAATTAAAGCTACAAACGATTTTGTGGTAACCAACATTTCATCGCTCGATGAGAAAAACAGTGAGTTTGGAGCATTTGAGTACAAACGGGTATTTCGTTATGCAGGGAAATTTGAAGCACGTCACCGTAAGCATGGCCTGCACAAATGGTACGAAATTTCGTTTAACAGCAAAGCGCCTGTTAATGATCTAATTGCAGCCTACAAGCAGGTAAAAGACATTGAATTTGTTGAGCCTTTGGCTAAAATGAAATTGGTGGACGGGCATCCACAGCCTGAAAAAGATGGGTCGCGTTCTATGAAAATTACGGCAAACGATCCACAGTACGGTTCGCAGTGGCATTATCACAATACCGGCCAAACAGGCGGTACGGTAGATGCCGACATCGATTTGCCTGAGGCTTGGGAGCTTGAAACAGGTAACGATCAGGTTGTTGTAGCTATTCAAGACGAGGGCGTAGATTTTAACCATAGCGACCTGAAAGGAAACATGTGGGTAAACACAGGTGAAATACCAAATAATGGTATTGATGACGACAATAATGGGTATGTTGATGATTACTACGGATATAATTTTGGCGACAACCAAGGGCCAATTGCCCCTGGCGATCATGGTACTCACGTAGGTGGTACAGTGGCTGCCGAAACCAACAATGGAGTAGGAATAGCCGGAGTAGCCGGGGGTACCGGTAACGATGATGGCGTTCGCCTGATGTCTGTTCAGGTTTTTGGTTCAAGTAGCCAAGGTGGATTTGCTGAGGGTTTTATTTATGCTGCAGATATGGGCGCCCACATCTCACAGAACAGTTGGGGTGGAGGTGGCGAAAGCCAGTCTATTAACGATGCTATTGATTACTTTATTGCCAATGGCGGAAACCCCGGAACACCAATGGATGGTGGAGTTGTGGTTTTTGCTGCAGGGAACGATAATGTTAGCAGTGGCGCAGGTACATGGCCTGCTCAGTATGCCAATGCTATTGCCGTAGCTTCAACAGATCATAACGATAAAAAATCGTATTTTTCTAACTACGGAAGTTGGATTGATATTGCAGCTCCCGGATCAGATATTTTAAGCTGTAAGCCCGGTAATTCATACCAAACAATGTCGGGAACTTCAATGGCTTGCCCACACGTTTCAGGTGTAGCTGCACTTGTTGTTTCAAAATTTGCAGGAAATATAACACCTGCCGAAGTTCGCAACCGCTTAGAAACTTATGTTGATGATATTAGTGCTACTAACCCAAACTATAACGGACAATTGGGTTCCGGTAGATTAAACGCCTATGCAGCACTTGCAGGAGAGGCGCCCACACCTCCCGCAGCTACTTATTGTACTTCTGGTGGAAATGATGCTTCGTATGAATGGATTGCAGGCGTTGAAATTGGTGCATTTGCAAATACAACCGGAACAAACGGCGGATATGCAGATTTTACAAGCAAGGAAGTTGAAATGGTACCCGGCCAAGATTATAACGTAACGCTTACTCCCGGATTTGCCGATTCTCCATATAACGAGTATTGGAAAATTTGGATCGACTATAATAACGATACAGTTTTCGATGCCAACGAATTGGTTTACGATGCTGGTGCAATGTCGCAAGAAGCTGTAACTGGAACAATTTCCGTTCCTGCCGATGCCAACGGAACACGCCGTATGCGCGTTTCAATGAAATACAATGGCGAACAAACAGCTTGTGAAACATTCGATTATGGCGAAGTGGAAGACTATCATGTAGTATTTGGCGGTCAGGTTGTTGACGCTCCTGTTGCTCAATTTACAGCCAACACAACTACAATAACCGAAGGCGAATCAGTATCGTTTACCGATCAGTCTACCAACAACCCAACAGCATGGAACTGGGCATTCGAGGGTGGCACACCTTCATCAGCCACAGCTCAAAACCCAACAATTACATACAACACCCCCGGAACATATCAGGTAACACTTACTGCAACAAATGCAGGTGGAAACGACACAGAGACAAAAACAAACTATATAACTGTTGAAGAAGAAGCTGTAGCTCCTCCGGTTGCAAACTTTACAGCTAACACTACCAGTATCACAGTTGGAGGTTCCGTAGCATTCACCGATCAGTCTACAAACAACCCAACCGCATGGAGCTGGACATTTAACGGAGGTACACCTTCAACATCAACGGCACAAAATCCAACGGTTACGTATAATACCGCAGGAACTTATCAGGTGAGCCTGACTGCTACAAATGCAGGAGGAAGTGATGCCGAAACAAAAGCGGCTTACATTACCGTTGAGGAAGAATCTACTGACTATTGCGCATCAAACGGCCAAAATGTAACCTACGAGTGGTTGGCCGGAGTTCAAATTGGTGACTTCACAAACAATACAGGAGCCAATGGCGGATATGCCGACTTTACGGGCCAGGTTGCAAATCTTGCTGCCGGAGCATCGGTTGATGTAACCTTAACTCCAGGATTCCAGAGTAGTACATACGCAGAATATTACAAAATTTGGATCGACTATAATAACGATGGCGATTTTGACGACGCCGGCGAAGAGGTATTTGCAAAAAATGCTTCAGGAGCAGTTAGCGGTTCGTTTACCGTTGCTTCAAACGCGTCAGGAACCACACGCATGCGTGTAACCATGAAGTACAACGCAGCGCCAACACCTTGCGAGTCGTTTAGCTATGGCGAGGTAGAAGATTATACCGTTACATTTGGTAGCGCACCCGCACCTGTAGCCGACTTTTCTGCCAACGCTACAACCATTACTGCTGGTGCAAGTGTAAGCTTTACCGACCTTTCTACCAACAATCCAACTGCATGGGCATGGAGTTTCGATGGTGCAACACCTTCAACTTCTACAGCTCAAAACCCAACGGTTACGTACAACACTGCCGGAACGTATCAGGTGAGTTTGACTGCTAGCAATGCTACCGGTGACGATACAGAAACCAAATACAGCTACATTACAGTAGAAGCAGGCGACGTAACTTATTGCACTTCAAAAGGAAATAACTCATCATACGAGTGGATTGAAAAAGTTGTAATTGATGGATTTACCAACACTTCAGGCGACAATGGTGGATATCAGGATTTTACAAATCAGGTTGTAACACTTACACCCGGTGCTTCTGCTAGTCTAACCTTAACACCCGGATTCTCTGGAAGTACATACCAGGAATACTGGAAAATCTGGATCGACTATAACAAAGATGGTGACTTTACCGATGCCGGTGAATTGGTTGCCAGTGGAAACGGTTCAGGTGTAGTTTCGAGTAGCTTTAATGTTGACGCAAATGCTTCAGGAACCACACGTATGCGTGTAACTATGAAGTATAACGCAGCGCCCACATCATGCGAAACATTCAGTTATGGTGAAGTAGAAGATTATACTGTAACATTCAGTTCGAAAGATGTAACCGGTATATTTGATGCAGCGGAAGCGAACGTATCTATTTACCCACAGCCTGCCGATGAGTTAATTCACATCGAAATGACTGAGGCCGGTACTGTTGCCGATATCAAATTGTACAACATGAACGGACAATTAGTAAATACAGCCAATGTAGATAATAACGGAAACGGCTTCGATTATGACGTTTCATCACAGTCGGCCGGTGTTTACATGATGCAGATTGTAACCAATGACTCAATTATTAGCAAGCGAGTAGTCATTAAATAGTGTTTTTTTAAATTTACAAGGAGAAAAGGGCTATCCGTTGGGTAGCCCTTTTTTTTGTCACCCAGAACCGTCGGTGTCGCTTTAGGTTCGGAGACATTACTAAAAAAACCAGCCACCGTCGTTGTAGCTTGAAGCGACGCCGACGGTAGTTGCGAATTTCTGAAGTTAATCAAGCCGACTCCCGAAACCGTCGGTGTCGCTTTTAGGTCAGAGACATTACCAGCAAAATTGAACTCGTCGTTGTGGTTAGAAACGACGCCGACGGTAGCTGCAAGAAACCCGTCGGTGTCGCTTTTGGATCAGAGCATTGCCAAAAAAATTAAAACGCTTCGTTGTGGCTAGAAGCGACGCCGACGGTTGTTGCAAATTTTCGAAGTCACTCAAGTTATCATCCGAAACCGTCGGTGTCGCTTTTAGATCGGAGACATTACTAGCAAAATTGAACTCGTCGTTGTGGTTAGAAGCGACGCCGACGGTAGTTGCAAACAAATTGAACCACATTCTTAACAATCCGGTTGAAGAAGGGCTGATTTTTAACCAAGAAGAGTATCTTTACAATAGAGCAAGAGATAATGCCTGAGGAAAAGGATTATTTGTTGTATTGTGAGACTTCTATAGTTGGCAGGCCAAGCGATACAATTGCGCAGCACCGGGTTCAATTTATTTTAAGAACACATATGTGCACTTGCGACTGTGATAGAATTTTATAAGCAAACAAGAGTGTAATGATGGACTATAGACAATTATTGTTTTTACTTTTTGCAATTTCAGGATTTGAGATTTATGCTCAAACAGGCATGCACCAAATATCCTATTATGATGATGGACAAGTGAAAGAGGAGTATGCCGTGCTGGACACATCCACAGGTATTATGCATGGAAAGTACATTCAAAGGCACCAGAATGGAAGAGTAAAAGAGAAGGGGAACTATATATTTGGAAAGAAAGCATCTGAATGGAAAACGTACTATTCAAATTCAAAGATTCGCTCACTAGGTGATTATGAAAATGATAAAAGAGTAGGGATTTGGAACTTTTATACAAAAGATGGAAGGCTATTCGAAATATTTGATGCTGATACCTGGAGAAATAAAAGAGATGTGAATTATTTAATTTCTTGTTTAGGAAGATTTAATAGTTTTAACTATCCAATATTTGCGTTTGAAGAGAAAAAGTCAGGGAAAGTAGACGTTGGATTCCGTGTAGACTCTAATTGCAATTGTTGCGAATTTAAAGCAGTTCGTTATACGGATTCTATATTTATTTCCAATGCAATTGAAGGAATTAAGGCGTGGACCAAAGAGTGGCCAAAGTATGTAGATGTTGAGTGTCAGGATACTATTGTTGAAATACCAGTATATTTTAAATTACGTTGATAATGCCCGCTATAAACCGGGTTTTTAGCTCATTACAAAGAAAACAGGTAGTAAAATAAAGTTTTGCTCTCGCCAATTTATTCTCGGCAAGAAAACTACCTGTTTTTGGGTGTGCCTAGTAATAAAACTTCAAGAACAAGCCTGTTATCGAGAATCGGGAGCTTGGCCATTTTAAAAATCAATAGTTGGAATAAGTACGTAAACTTTAGCCATAATGAGCATTTTTTTAGCTTTTTATGGATTCGTCGGTTTTTTTTACCTGTTTTTTTTTGATTAGGAGCAAAAAAAAGCAGGTTGGCGCCAATTGGGTAATCCGGTGCACAGAGCAGGAAAACAGTTGTTGTCTAGTGCGAAACTTTAGTCTGTGCATATGTTCAGTTTCAGGTATCAAATTTGGTACGGTTTCATGTGCAATGTTTTTTTGTGCCATGTCAATTGCCTGCTATTCTAATCAGTTCCCAGATAATATGGACCAAAATTGTTGATTATGCAACCAAATATTTTTTCAGATCTTTTTTCTTTGAAAAATA
>JAWOEM010000146.1:0-8849 GCA_046482785.1 Salinivirgaceae bacterium | reverse complement strand
CCTCCCCCGTTAACCCATCCGGCGGCACGGAGAGAGTTTTCTCGGTGATAACTCTCTTTCCTCGGGAGTGAGGTTGTTTTAAATAAAGGTTGAGAGTTTGAATATTCACTCCCTGCGGCTTTTGGGATTGATGCAATAAAATACATTAAAGAAAATGTGATGCTTGCTGCAAATGTGCTGAGCCACAAATTTGCAAGATACCACGATAAGGGAAAAGCAATTAATACTACCATTATATAGATGTGTGTAAATTCTGTGGCAAACAGGCGAAAAATCGACAAGTGAGATGCTCCATATATTTTCCGAATACTTATTGCTTTGCTTTTGTAGGAAATTAGGAATGAAAATAAACCTAAAAGTCCGGCAACTGATATAATTATGCTAATGACAGACATGAAGATGGCAATTTGACTGAACTTTTCCTCTTCGGCATATTGTTGATTATATATATGCTGATACTCATTCACTTGTACGTACTGCTTCCCTAAATATTTTTCCAATAGATTTTGAACGTGGTTTCCGGCAACCGTTGATTCTCCTGCACGATACCTTACGGCAATATACTGTTTACCAAAGGATCCTGAAGAAGAGTCGCTGCCCAAATCGAGGACAAAGGGTTCGGGTTTTTTATGGAGCGTTCTGGGGTAAAACCCGGTAAAGATACCTATGACATGTTCATCTCCTGAATAGCTGCTTACAGCAGTGCCAATCCCCCGGCGTGCATCAGTATAACTGAGGTATTTTATCATTTGGCTGTTTACAATAACGGCTCCTTCCTGATCTGCGGAGTCGATATTAAAAGAGCGCCCCGAAGTAAGATTTATTCGGTACGTTTCAGAAAAATCGGACATAACGCGCAGGGCAGCAAAAAATACGAGTGCCTCGTCTGCCGTGCCCCGATTTAAAAAGAATGGAAACCGATTATGATCGATTCCGGGAATATCATCCGACGCCGTAACCCGTAAAATGGACGGATGCTCTTCCAGATCTTTTTTGAATTTAACGTAATTTTCATGCAGTCCCGTAAAACGTGTATGAATAATAAGCAGGTTACTCCGATCGAGTCCGGTATTAGAATGCAACAAATAGTTATATTGTCCGTGAATGGTAAAAGCTGCAAACAAAATCAATGTAGAAATGGTCATTTGAATGACAACCAATATCTTTCGACTTACACCGGTTTTTGACATACGTTTCAAATTTCCGCGTAAAATGCGCGAGGGAAATAGTCCGGCAATAAGTGTTACAGGATATAAACCACCAATAAATACAACCAAAAGCACCAGAGATAGCATTACTAACGGATAATACGAGCAAAATAAATCGGTAAACTGAAACTGCTTTTCTGTCATAGTATTAAACCAAGGCAATAATAGCTCGGCAAGCACCAACGAAATTACACTAGCTACAATAATAATTAAAAATGCCTCGAAGATGAGTTGCCATTTTATATCGGACTGCGATGCGCCCAAAATTTTCTTTACGGCCACTTCTTTTGCTCTTTTGGCAAATGTTGCTGTAGTAAGATTAATGTAATTAATTATTGCCATAATAATTAAAAACAGGGCAATTCCACCAAAAATATAGATATAAACAATATTGCCATTGGGCTCAATTTCATATTCAAGATTAGATGTGAGATGAATATCGGCAAGCGGCTGAAGCAATAGTTTATTGTTATCGCGAAGCGATGGTGAAAAATGGTTGTGAACAAATTCCGGAAAATGTTTTTGCAGATATTTGGTATCGTGAGTCGAAGAAAGTTTAATGTATGTCCAGCACGGATTATTTACCCAACTATCGGACAATTCTCCTCCCCTCTGCTCCCTTAGGGTTTCCATAGAAACAAGAACAGAAAAACGAAAATGAGAGCTCTCCGGCCAATCGTCGACCACAGCGTCTATTTTCACCTTATAGGAATTTTCAATTGTAAGCTCCTTTCCAACCACATCGATGTATCCGAAATACCGGAGGGCTGCCGTTCGGCTAATTACGGCGGAATATGGAGTAGTTAATAATTTGCTGGAATGTGCAGTGCGTAATATTTTTGTCGTAAACACATCAAAGAAACCGGAATCGGCAAAGAAAAACCCCTGATCTTTGTGCACAATATTCCGATATGTAATCTGTGTAGCAGAAGATTGGTAGTTGTACAGCCGGGTAATACCTTCTATGCGTTCGGAGAATTCATTGGCTACAGCTGGCCCTAGCGGGAAGGGACAGCTAGACGACCGTTCGACAATACCTCCATAATTACCAATTTGGATAATTCTGTGTATACGGTTATACTGTTGGTGGTGACGATCGTAACTCATCTCATCTTTTAAATACAAGCCGATGAGAAACACGGCAGTAAAACCCATTACCAACCCTAAAACATTTACAAACACATAAATTTTGTTCGTAAAAGCATGTCGCATCGCCATGTATAACAGTCTCAACCTCAATTACCGTAGTTTTTTTTATAAATTATTAAAATGCATTGGGTTATGAAAGTTGCTCACCAAAACGTTCTCCAACATTTTCATGGATAATTTTCCCGTCGAACAAGCGCAAAACACGGCTGCTGTAATCGGCGTCCCGGTTTGAATGTGTTACCATAACAATAGTTGTACCCGACTTGTTGAGTTCTCTCAACAGTTGCATAACCTCTTCACCATGAACCGAATCGAGATTTCCTGTTGGCTCATCGGCCATAATTAGTTTCGGGCGTGCCACCACGGCGCGAGCCACAGCCACTCGTTGCTGCTGGCCGCCCGACAGCTGTACCGGAAAATGTTGCTGCCGATGCGTAATTTGAACTTTTCCCAAAGCCTCCTCTACTCGTTTACGCCTTTCGCGCATTGAAATGCCCATATAAATAAGTGGCAACTCAACATTTTCGAACACGTTTAATTCTTCGATAAGATTAAAATTTTGGAAAATGAACCCCACATTACCCTTTCGGAGTTTAGCACGAGCTTTTTCTTTTGCATTACTTACATCGTGCCCCATAAATGAATAGGCACCGGATGTGGGTTTATCGATAAGGCCGAGAATATTGAGCATGGTGGTTTTACCACACCCTGAGGGCCCCATAATTGCAACAAACTCGCCTTCTTGTATTTCAATGGAGATGCCGTTTAAAGCGACTGTTTCAACTTCATCGGCTCGAAAAATCTTACTTAAGTTGGTTGTTTTCAGCATTTTTTCTGTATTCAATATGCAAACTAATAGGCTTACTCTCTTCATTCATTCAACGTTGAAAAGTCGGAATAAATCAAAAGCTTTGCTCTAAATTCATCAATTCCAAAATTAGCAAAATTTTCGTTCATCTGTTACCTTTAATTCCGCAAGCATAAAAATTAAAATTTGAGTCAAGCATAATCTTACGGGCCAAGTATTGATCTTTTCATTTTTATCTGCGTTAAAAAATGTTTACAGAGCGCTGCTATACGCACATTTTTTGTCTTGCTAAAAACGAAAATATCTTCAACTTACCCGTAATTTAACACTTAACATGATACCGGTGCGATTTTGAACTGAGATAGGCGCTTCGCACAGGCGTTTCCAATGAACTACAATAGTGGTCGCTTGAGGTTATCAACAAACAGAAAAAAACAACAGGCTATTCAACTACTTACACCACGACTGGCCGGAAGGTTAAATCTGGAAAGCCTAGCGCGCGCAGACAGGTAGGCAGGCAACGGCTTCGGCCACCGCTTTTGGTCACTTTACACAAAACGTAAACCATGAAAAACGTTGAAAATATTGCTTGCGAACACGAAAAAACAACTGTTCATTTTCGAACACTTTTGCTTTGATTCTATTTTTGTCGTACATTTCTTCAAAATTTACAAAAGCATTACGATATGAGCAAGCACGGTAATATTCTAATTGTAGATGACAACGAGGATATTCTTTTTTCGTTAAAACTCCTACTAAAACATCATGTAAACCATGTTGAAATTGAACTTAATCCGGACAATATTCCGGAATTAATGGCTGAACGAGCCTACGACGTTATTTTGCTGGATATGAATTTTACGCAAGATGCCAGCAGTGGACAAGAGGGTTTTTATTGGTTAGATAAAATTTTAGCTATCGATCCGGATGCAGTAGTTGTGTTTATTACGGCCTATGGCAATACAGACAAAGCTGTAAAATCCATAAAAGCCGGCGCTACCGACTTTATTCTCAAACCTTTTCAAAACGAAAAAATTATTGCAACCATCAATTCTTGCCTCCAATTGCGATTCAGTAAGGAGGAAACCATTTCCGAAAAAAATAAAACCCGTCAACTGTCTGCCACTTCCGATCAGCCTTTTAAAGATTTTATAGGTGTTTCGCCAAAAATGAAAGAGGTTTTCCATACCATAAAAAAGGTAGCCAACACCGATGCAAGTGTGCTGATAATGGGCGAAAACGGAACCGGGAAAGAGGTTGTTGCCCGTGCTTTACACCGAAACTCCTTGCGAAAAGATGAAATTTTTGTGAATGTAGACCTTGGAGCCATACCCGAAACACTTTTCGAAAGCGAACTATTTGGTCACGAAAAGGGCGCTTTTACCGATGCCAAAGAAGCCAAACCGGGACGATTCGAAGTTGCCTCAGGCGGCACACTTTTTTTAGACGAAATAGGAAACCTTACCTTCCCGCTGCAAGCAAAGCTGCTAACCGCCATTGAACGCCGCGAAATTAAACGGCTTGGCGCAAAACATGGAAAAGACATCGATATTCGCCTCATTTGCGCCACCAATGCCACAATATACGATATGGTTGATGAGGGAGAATTTAGGCAAGATCTACTGTACCGTGTAAACACTGTTGAAATTGAATTGCCCCCCCTCAGAGAGCGAGTAGAAGACATTCCGCTACTGGCAGAACATTACCTGAAAATCTACAATAAAAAATACAAAAAGCGCATTCGAAAAGTTTCTGCCGCTGCAATGAAGGAGCTTGAACTATATAACTGGCCGGGAAACATCAGAGAACTGCAACATGCCATTGAGCGCGCCGTTATAATGTCGGAAAATGCAATGCTCGAAACCGACGATTTTGTTCTATACAACAAAAGTAAACCCAAGAGCGAAATTGAACTCGACACATACGATCTCGATAAAGTAGAAAAATCGGTTATAAAAAAAGTACTCGACAAAACCCATGGCAATATTAGTCATGCCGCACGAGAGCTTGGCTTAACCCGCACATCGCTTTACCGAAGAATGGAAAAACATGGACTATAATAAATTTTCGATAAAAGTTATTACCCGCGTGGGATTCATCACGGTAACGGCACTCTTTGCCGGCTACTTGTTTTTTGAAACGCGCTTCTACTTTACGGCTTCGTTTTTCCTTGCACTTACCATCTTGCAAAGTGTATGGCTGTCGGCTGTCGTTAACAAGAGTAACCGACAATTGATCATATTTTTAGATGCCATACAGTATGCCGAGTTCAACAGAACATTTAAGCCAACTGGACTGGGAGCTGTTTTCGACGGACTATCATCATCGTTTAATAAAGTGCTAAGCGAGTTCCATACCATTAGAAAAGAAAAGGAAGAACAATTCTATTTTTACCAAAATGTGGTTCAACATATTGGTGTTTCAATGATGGCTTACGATATGGCCGGAGACATTATTATGCTAAACAACGCGGCAACAAAGCTCTTCCGACACACCAGTCCGCAAAATATTAAATCGTTAGAAAAATTCAGTCCCGAAATTGTCCCACTGCTTCTACACATCGAGAATAACCAACGTAAACTCTTTAAAGTTCATATCGAAGACGATTACCTTCAATTATCGATCTATGCAAAAAAATTTAAGCAAGAAGACAAAGAAATAACGATTGTTTCGGTGCAAAACATTGAATCGGAGCTTGAGCAAAACGAGATGGAAGCATGGCAAAAGCTCATCAGGGTTTTAACTCACGAAATAATGAACAGTATTACTCCCATTTCATCGCTATCGACCACTGTAAATCAAATGATTGAAGAATGGCATCCGGAAGAACCGGAACAGAACGATGAGATAGGCAGCGATATAAAACAAGCGTTGAAAACCATTCAGAAACGCAGCGACGGACTATTGCAATTTGTTCAAACCTATCGCAACTTAACCAAAACACCCAAGCCCAATTTCCAAATAATTAAAGTAGCAGCGCTATTCGAGCATTTACAGCAGTTATTCCAAAAAGATTTTGACAAAGCCGGAATCAATCTCAAAACAAATATTACACCTGAACAACTAGAAATTACAGTCGACGAATCGATGATAGAACAAGTCCTCATAAACCTAATACGAAACGCAATTCATGCCACCGTAAAAACAGAAGAACCGCAAATATTGCTCAATGCCGCATACGGAAATTATGGAAATGTACTACTGCAAGTTACCGATAACGGACAAGGAATTTTACCAGAAGTACTCGAGAAAGTATTTATTCCATTTTTCACCACAAAACCCAGCGGCTCGGGAATTGGGCTATCGCTTTCGCGACAACTAATTCGTGCTCAAGGAGGAAACCTTACGGTAAATTCCGAACCCGGAAAAACTACATTTACCATCAGGTTATGACCAACACATCGATAAACTGAAAGATTGTGCAGAAATAACTTTCAATTTTTTTCTTGCGGATTTTGGGATTAATTACAAAAGAAGTCCAAATTTGGATAAAAAAGCATTATTTTTGCGTCGACTACCGTTTTATGCATACACCAAAACGTTGATAATTACGTCACATACCCATCAATTAAACAAATTTTAGTAAACAATTTTACATTACATGGAATACAACACATCAAGACAAAAACTGGTTTTACCCGAATACGGGCGCCACATTCAGAAATTAGTCGATTTCATTAAAACCATCGAAGACCGCGACGAACGAACCAAAGCAGCAGAAGACCTAATACCTGTAATGGCTCAAGTAAACACAACCATCAAAGAAAATGGCGATTTTAAACATAAACTGTGGGATCACCTTTTTATAATGGCCGATTTCGAACTGGATATCGATACACCATTCGAAATTATTAAACCCGAACTGCTCAACAGAAAACCCGACCCAATGCCTTATACGCAAGCCTCTTTTAAAAAGAAGCACTACGGGAGAATTATTCAGGACATGATTGCGAAACTCGACGAATACGAAGGCGAAGAAAAAGAAGCTTTAACCGAGCTTTTAGCCAATCAACTGAAAAAATCGTACGTAAAATGGAACAAAGATTCGGTAAACGATGATGTAATTTTCAACGATTTCAAGCATTTGGCCGGAAGAGATGTGGAAATAAATGATGACCTAAAGTTAGTGGAAACCAAAGCCATAATGGCGAAACCAAAAAAGAAGAAAACAACCCGAAAAAACCGTAACTAATGGCAAGTTTTATCATTGAGGGCGGACACCAACTATCCGGAGAAATTGAACCGCAAGGTGCAAAAAACGAAGTTCTACAAATTATTTGTGCTGTTCTGCTCACAAGCGAAAAAGTTACAATCAATAACATTCCAGCAATTAGAGATGCGCACAAGCTTATTGAGCTATTGCGCGGCTTAAATGTAAAAGTTAGCCAAAACTCCATTTCGTCGTTTACGTTTCAGGCCGACGAGGTTGACATGAAATACCTGAAAAGCGACTCATTTCGAAAACAAAGCCAATCGATTCGGGGGTCAATAATGATTGCCGGCCCTCTTCTGGCAAGATTTGGAGAAGTTTTTATTCCCCGCCCGGGAGGTGATAAAATTGGGCGCCGACGATTAGACACCCACTTTGTGGGACTCAATAAACTCGGTGCCGATTTCAAATTCGATGTAAAAGAAAGTGCCTTTACGGCAAAAACGAAAATGCTCAAAGCTGCATCAATGCTTCTGGAGGAAGCCAGTGTTACCGGTACAGCCAATATTCTAATGGCAGCCGTGCTGGCAGAAGGTAAAACAACCATTTACAATGCAGCCTGCGAACCCTACATTCAGCAACTTGCAAAAATGCTGGTGAAAATGGGTGCAAACATTACCGGAATAGCCTCGAACCTGCTCACCATAGAAGGCGTAAAAGAACTTAAAGGTTGTAACCACACTTGCTTGCCCGACATGATTGAGGTGGGCTCATTCATTGGAATGGCAGCAATGACGGGTAGCGATATTACCATAAAAAATGCCGGAGTAGAGCATCTTGGAATTATTCCACGGGCATTTGAAAAACTCGGCATTAAACTCAATTTTAATGGCGACGATATTCATGTACCTGCACAGGCAAATTATGCCATAGAAAATTTTATCGATGGTTCCATTCTCACCATCGACGATGCTCCCTGGCCGGGGTTAACTCCCGATTTACTCAGCATAATACTTGTGGTAGCCACACAAGCGAAAGGAAGTGTGCTTATTCACCAAAAAATGTTCGAATCGCGTCTGTTCTTTGTCGACAAACTAATAGACATGGGCGCACAGATAATTCTTTGCGATCCGCACAGAGCTTCAGTAATTGGACTAAACAAAGCAAACCAACTACGCGCCACCATGATGACAAGCCCCGACATTAGAGCCGGCGTAGCCTTGCTCATCGCAGCACTATCTGCCGATGGTGTAAGCCAAATTTTCAATATTGAACAAATTGACAGAGGCTATCAAAATATCGATACACGCCTGAACAAGCTAGGCGCCCGCATTACACGAATGGAATAAAACAAGAAATAACGCATTTCAAATCAAACTACATACAAAAACAAGTTCTTTTTCCGTAATAATAGACACTCGAAACAGCAAAAACACTATGAGATTAGAATTCAAAAAAAAGCAAACCAGTTTTTCTGGTAAAAATGCCCAAGCTACTTTTCGAATACATGGATTAGCCTCCCCTGTTATAAAAA
>JAWOEM010000478.1:0-6621 GCA_046482785.1 Salinivirgaceae bacterium | reverse complement strand
CGGAACACTTGTTCCGTTTTTTTCATGCCCATTATAAAAAGCATAATAATCTAATTTATTATTCGTTAGGCATTAAAGCAGCATAATATTTGATAATTAGAATTGAAAATACTTTTTTTGCGACAGAAAAAAATCAATTAAAATAAACTCAACCTAAATTCCACAAAAAATGAAAAATTTCACATTAATTTTAGCTCTTTTAGTAGCCGCACTTACGGCAAATGCTCAAACCGGAAAAGAGCTTAAAAAACAAGGCGATGAAGCCTACAAGTCGAAAAACTATCCTAAAGCGGTTCTGGACTATTCACGGGCTATTGAAGCGTACAAAAGTGAAGGCACAACCGACACGTCCATTTTCTATAACGCAACAATAGCTGCTTACAAAGCAAGAGACTACGAAAAGATTATTCCTTTTTCGCAAAAAGCCATTGAATTAGGTCACGACAAATCGCACTTATGCTATTACATTCAGGCACTGGCTCACGACAAACAAGGCAACGACGATGCGTATTTCGCCACGTTAATTAAAGGCCACAAAGCTCACCCCGGGTATAGCAAGATTGGTGATAAATTAGCCGTTGCCTATTTAAAAAAAGGCACCGAGCCTTACAATGAGGCGGCAAACATAATTAAAGAAGCTGAACAGTATCGCGAATCGGATACAGACAAGTACATGGCTGAATTAGAAAGAGCCAACAAAAAATTTAAAGAAGCGTTAGAGAGCTTTGAGAAAGCATACGAAGCAAATGCGGAAGAAAAACAGGTACTGAACTTGCTTCTTTCAGTATACAAAAATCTTGAAATGAAGAGTAAAGCAAACAAGATTAATAGTGAACTTCAATCGTTGTAGGTTACATCTCAATAAACCAGCAAGAGGGAATAAAATAGGAGTAAATCCATTTTATTCCCTCTTGTTTTTTGGGCACAGCTCAGGCACAAATACACGGAAAGATTCAGTTTCGCACGAAATGAACAGAAACCACCAACTCCCTAATCAACTCAACTCACTCCTCCTCCGTTTCGCCGATAATTTTTGCGTTACAAGTAATGAAAGACCCGGCGCAGCGATATTTCTCTTCTTGCGTAGGTTTTTCTATAGACATTCAATTCCTCTGCAATTGTTTTACCATGGTACAATGCCCAGCGGCCAACCTCTCCCTAAAAGCAAAACTGCAACAAGCTACCTTTCTGACAATTAAACCCCTCCCAAAAAAACAACTTAATAACCTGAGTTTTCATAAACAACCTTGTGAAACTTGACACCTAATAACCTAATCAACCATTTAACTCACTCACCAGAAACAGAAAGCCATAAAGCTTCAGTTTTAGCACGAAAAAAAGTAGAAATCACCAATTCCCTAATCAACTCAATTTCTGAATAACTCACTCAAACAAACAACATTTCAACCTACCAACTTACCAACCTAAAAACTTCCAAACCTAGAACTTTCCCACGCGGCGAACGCAACGATTTTCGCACGAGCGCGACGGAAGCACCAATTATTTGAAAACACATCTTAAATCAGAAGCAGAAAAATATTGAGCCTCGGGTTAGCACAAAAGAAAAAAACATCTATAATCAACTGCAAATATACGGAAAGATGAAATTTAGCGCGAAATGAACATAAGCCACTAATTTTTCAACTCCTTAATCAACTCAGTCAACCAATCAACTCAACTCACACCTCCACCGTTTCCCTGAAAATTTTTGCGTTACCAGATATTACCGCCCCGGCGCGGCATAATCGCTTTTAGCTGCATTTTTCTATAGATATTCAGTCTACATATTTCAAGGGTCAAAAACAACATCGAATAATTCCGCGGATTAAAGAAACGAGACTATTGCGCACAAAAAAAGCCGCTTATGAGGCGGCTCTTTTTATGATAACTTGTGTTAAGTTTCTAACGGAAAATCCACATTAGGTTCGAGTAATAAGATGAGTAAGGATTTCCAGATTTAATTGATTCAACAGCTACATTTTGAGCTGCTTCAATTTGCTGTTTTTTCACTTCCGCATCATTGTCTATTTTTTTCTCAGCAAGTTGATACTTACGTTCCTGCTCTTTAACTTTATTGTCCCATTCCCTCTGTTCATCGTCTTTTAACTTTTTTCGGATTTCAGCAGAAAGTTTTTGAGCTTCAGCATAATTATCGCAGTCTGATGAGACTTTAGACAATGCCTCAGCAGCTTTATCGGCATTTTGACTTGCCCAATACCCTTGTGCGGCACCAAGTGCTTCTTTACAGTAGAATGATTCAGCTTCAGCGTAAAGTGTTTGTGCATCATCATAGCATTTGCTTTCGGGTGTTATTTCAGAAAGGTATTTCATGGTTTCATCAATATCTTTCTTTCCGTAAGCGGCTTGTGCTTTCGCTAAATCTTTCTGGCACTTATCATCCATAAATTCCTGATAAATATCGGGAACATAATTCATGGCTTTATCGTAACACTCTCTGCAAACCTCTGGAATAGTAGTAAGTGTGTGCATGGCTTTTTCAAACTCCTTCATAGAAGCTTGTGTTTGGGCTTCTTGAATAATCACATCGCACTGAGAATTATAATACTCAATAATTTTCTCCTTACCACTCTCAATTAAATGACGTAACTGTGGGTTTTTGGGTGCAATCCGTTTAATTCCGGATATGTAAGCTTTAGTCTCATTGCTTCCTACGCCCTTAACTTCAATCATAGTAGAAGAAAAGACTTTTTGCGCCACCACATCAGCAATATAAAAATTCACTTGTAGGGTAACAGCTGTCATAGGAGGTGCAGTAGGCGTAATATCTTTCGTTAAAACATCTACATTAGCGGTAATAACAAATCTGGGATTTGCTCCTCCACCAAGACCATTCATAGAGGCCACTTGTTGCAACTTGTTTTTCAGTAATTTTTTCGCATATGCCGGAACAGTTTGAAGTTCATCGGGTACGATTGGGGTGAGGGAAATTCTCGCCAAATCATCGGCTTTACCCAAAGAATTCTGTGCTTGTAAGTGTGGAACCACAAGTAATACTCCAATCATTAAAATGATTATTTTCTTCATCATAGCATTGGTTTTTAATTATTAAAACATCCGTTTTTGCACCTTTGAACCGACCAAAAAAGGCAGAAACCCATCAATAATGGGGGGTGCAAAAACGGATAACTCTATTACAATATTATTTTCCACCCAGAATCAACCAAGCTTCACCAAGACCTTTAGGAGCAACTTGTACTGTTTCTCCGATAGCAAGGTCATCGGTAAGGAAGGATCTTAACTTTTGAGCAAATGTTTCTGTGTCTTGCCCAACTTTTTCACCTGTCCATGGATCTTCCACAAACATATCGATACGCACCTGCTCCATTACGAGTTGGTCGGCAGTACTAACCTCTCGTGAAAAGCGTTTTTCGACAGTGTTCATAATGAACCATGCATTAATAATTTGGCTCAACTCACCAGTTCTTCCTTTCCACTCGGCTTCAGATTCTAAGTTTGTCATCGAACCGTCGTTCACCAAAACCTGAATAGTAACTTCGCGTCCTTTTTCAAACATATCGGTAAAGTGTGCCATCAGGCGGTCGTTAAACTCGTCCATACGAGCCAAAACAGCCTCTTCCAGGAGAATATCAACCGATGCCGCAGATGAAGGATTTCCAGCACCTGAAGAAGATGCTACGTTTTTCGATGTAAAAGAATCCAGACCGTTCAGGATGTAGGTAATGTAGCTACGAGGACCTTGTTTTTTCACTTCAAAACTCAAGTCCATAATGATATCGGCTTTGGCGGTTCTGAGTAACATATCGATTGGTGACTCAGACAACCCCATACCTGTACTTGCACTGGCAGTCATATTTTTTTGAGCACGTTCGTTTTCTAGTTTTTTCATCATTTGCTCCAAATCTTTGAGTGGGAAACCACGGTCGGCCATAATTCCACTCATTTTAGAGATAACCAAGCGCAAGTCGCTGTCGTTTTGTAACGCAGCCTTATAATCTGGCAGCACTTTTTTTGTTCCCATATCGTCAAATTCCATTTTGTAGCCTCTGGAAATACAGTACTGATCGGATGGAACTACCATAATTGTCGGTTTTTTTGCTTGTCCAAAAACAGCGATTGTAACCAACATCGATAAAACAATTGTGATAATTTTTTTCATATTTTTTCAGTTTTTTGTGCCGCAGGTTATATTCAAGAACCCAATTTGGCATGTTAAAAGAATAAACGAAACAGAACCAGCATTCAGATGCTGGTTCCAGTTTGAATTAAATTAAAAACCAGCATCAAGAGCTTTTGCTACACCTTTATCTTCGAGATATTTACGTAGAGCATCAAATTCAATGGAAAGTGATGCGCCCACTTTGTAGCCGTCTTCCATTTTCATGCGATCGCTACCGGAAGGCATACCCACATTTTTTGAGTTTACATACTGTAGCCATTTACCACCATTTTTGAAAAACTCATCGAAGAACGCTTTGTGTTTCGTTTCAGCATCGTCTTCCTTTACAATTGGTCCAACTTTTCCGGAACCGCCCCCAGCCGGGAATCCGTGAAAAATAGCTGCTGAAACGGCATTGCGTTTTGCATGAATAAGAGCTAATTCAGGAGTTTCACCAAAGCCCCAGGCTTTAATCATTTTTGTCCCATCATTTCCAACACTGATAATTTCAGCTTCAACGTTGTGTTGACTACCATAGGTAATCACGGTCTCTTTTGGTGCAGCACAACCAAACATTCCGATGGCCAAAACTGCAACTGCAGCAATCTGTAGTAATTTTTTCATTTAATTTTGCTTTTTACCCTGATAAGAAAAGAAGTAACCTGAACAAATTCCCGCACCCCTCCCTTTTTTCAGGAATGATTAAGTTTGTAATATAATTTTATTTGTTGTAAAAATTCAACGTTCAGAAAAAGATTAACATATTATTAATTTGGAAAAACCTCTAACTTACTTAACCTGACGGAGTAACATACCTGACATTATTTTCCGACCACCTTTAAATTGGGTTCCTTTCAAATCTTCTTCGGTTCCACCATCGACATCTTCGGTAGATAAGTCATATCGGTTATCCCAGACCCAATCTTTTTTCTTCACTTTCACTTTACCAACCTTCTCATATTTTGTCAGTCCCTCTTTATCAATAACCATCTCCAATACATCGAATTTATCTCCTCGCTCAACACCTTCCTTCATTCCAATTTTTGCTACAATAGGATCTGTAGAAACTATAGGTGTTTTGGTTTTGAACACATCGTAGGATTTCTGTAGTTTTACATATGTGCGGTCGATATTTCGGATGGTAGCCACCTGAATAATTTCTTCTTTTGACCGCCCCGCACCAAACATCACAAGCGATTTTGATTTTTCGTAACCTACAAAATTTAATTTAAAGATATCGGTTGTTTCAAAAAGCTCTTTCCGTTCTTCGCTGATGCTGGTTGTATCCATCCACATATCCATGTAAAACTGGTTTGCGATATCATCATTCCATTCGAGTTGGTATAAATACGAAACCGTCCATACGGAATAACCGTCTTTTGTAGACTCGTATAATGCATCGGCAGCAGTTTTTGTGGCAATTCTTGCAATTTCGTTTGCCAATTGATCCGCTGTTGCATAGGCAACATCTCGAATAGCGCGTGCAATGGGTTCGTTTTTCACAAACTTCATTCTGTTAAAAACCACAAATGTGTTTTTAATTAACTCTTCTCCGGCATCTTTGAGCATAGCCATTCCGCGAATGGATCCGCTGGCAAGTTGTACTTGCATGGCACTTGCGTCGTATGATCCCCGTTCATGAATCATACTCATATCGAATGTGCCATCTTCCTGGCGATTAAACCATTTGGCAACCAATCCGCGCGCAACGTCTTTATCTTTCAAGAACTTTTCGGAAGCCTGAATGTAAATCTGATCTTTTTTGCGCCCTTTCTGTTCATCAGCGCTTTCATCCTCTTCCAATTCTTCAGGGGATACATCTGCGTAATCTGAAAATTTAAACCTTACATGTTCTAACCGATGATCGTTGTACTTATCGGGGAAGGGAGCCTTGCCATAGGAATTCATAACAAGTTCGTTTAGTTCTGACACATCCTCGTCGTCGAAAACGGGGTTGGTTTCTAAAAGAACCGGATACAAGGAGCTACGGCGATAAACCAGTTCTTTTTCTCCTTCGGACTCTTGCGCTCGCAATGGAACACAAGTTAACACAGCTAAAACCAGTACTGCGCTTAATTTGAAAATTTTATTCATATGCATAAATTTAGTTTAATGTAAAAAACGAGAACACGTTTAAGTTTAAGTAGAATCGCCCTCCATTTTCACAATAATTAATCAATAAGTTTCATTATCAAAAAAAGCATAAAACATACGCTTTTTTTTATCCATGTAAATCTACTATTTTTTTTTTAATATCCTTTAAAACTCAATATACAATCCAAGGTTTATGGTGTATCCCTCGCGACCGTCAAAAATTTTATTGTATTTGGAGCTACCTTTGAGTAAAATATCGTCTCCATCGTTATCAAACAGCAATATTATTTAACAGCGCTTTTAATTAAATTATTTGATTTGAGTCTTTTTTCTCTCAGATTGCCAAACCTGATTTTCTTTATTATTTCACTGGTTTTGTTGTATAAAAT
>JAWOEM010000425.1:0-4398 GCA_046482785.1 Salinivirgaceae bacterium | reverse complement strand
ATGAAGTTTAGCAAAAAACCAACAGAAAACGTATCAAACATCAAACATCTAAGATCTGTATCAAAACCACAGAAAAATGAAGTTTAGCATAAAAAAACCAGAAACCGTATCTAACATCTAGAAAACATGAAACGATTTTTCGCATTTGTAAAAAAAGAATTCTACCATATTTTCCGCGACTATCGCACGTTACTGATACTTTTCGGTATACCGATAGCTCAGATTTTACTATTTGGTTATGTGATAACCACAGACCTAAAAGATGTAAAGATTGCGGTTTATGATCCCACTCCCAGTGAAATTTCACAGGATTTGGTTCATAAGTTGGAATCTTCCGGCTATTTTATCGTAGATCAATATTTAACTTCGCCCAACGATGCTGAAGCTGTATTTAAGGAAGGCGACGTGCGTGAAGTAATTATTTTTGAGGCCGGACTGGCTGAGAACCTGGTAAAAGAGGGTAAAGGAAATATTCAACTATTGATTGATGCCAGCGATCCCAATATGGGAAATTTGGTAAATCAGTACACACAGGGAATTATTAGGAAATATCAGGCAGAAATGAGTGCTTCTCCTCTTGCACAGGGAGGTATCAGTGTGGAGAGCCGCATGATGTTCAATACCGATTTGGCCAGTGTGTACATGTTTGTTCCCGGCACCATGGCATTGATTTTAATGCTTATCTCAGCCATGATGACTTCTATCAGTATTGCCCGCGAAAAAGAGATGGGGACAATGGAAGTTCTATTGGTATCGCCATTAAAACCATTGCAGATTATTCTGGGTAAAGTGACACCTTACATAGTGCTTTCATTCATCAACGCCGTTACGATTATTATTCTCGGAAACACCGTTTTTGGAATTCCTGTAAAAGGTAGTCTGATTCTATTGATGGGAGAGAGTTTGCTGTTTATTTTGCTTGCACTATCACTGGGTATTTTAATCTCCACCGTGAGTAAAACGCAACAGGTAGCCATGTTTATTTCCATGTTTGCGTTAATGCTACCTACTATTCTGTTAAGCGGTTTTATTTTTCCAATTGAAAGTATGCCTGAAGTGCTGCAGTGGGTAAGTGTAATAATGCCTCCACGTTGGTTTATCGTGATTATTAAGAATATTATGTTGAAAGGTGCCGGAATAGCATTTGTGTGGCAGGAAACATTGATTTTAGTTGCTATGATTTCTTTCTTCATCATCATGAGTGTAAAGAAATTTAAAATAAGGTTGGAGTAGAATTTTGAGAGTAGAAATCCGAAAATATGTGTACAATAAAAAATACCAACGTCATTGGTAACGAAGTGAAGCAATCTATTCATTTAAAGATTGCTGCGTTAACGCTCGCAATGACGCAAGGATTTCGGATTTTAATTGAATGTTAAATGGCAATAAAGTAACTGACAATGAGAACAATATCATACATACTTAGAAAAGAGTTTACGCAGATTTTCAGGAATAAAACCATGCTGCCCATCATTTTCATAATGCCCATTGTGCAACTTGTAGTATTGGTTTTTGCTGCTAATATGGAGCTGAAAGAGATTGACATGACAGTGGTAGATAGGGATAAATCTTTGACATCACAACGCCTGATAGCTAAGTTTACAGGTTCACCATATTACAATGTAACATTCAGCGAGGAGAGTATTGATAAGGCTGTGGATGATTTATATGCGGACAAGTCGGATATGATTTTGCATATTCCTCAAAACTTTGAACGTGATTTACATAATTACAAAACCGCTGATTTACAGGTGTTAATCAATGCAATTAACAATACATCAGCTAGTTTGATGAATGCCTATACAAATTCCATTGTGATGGATTATAATAAGGATATTATGATTGAAATATCCAATCGAAAGTTACCTGAGACTGCATCATTTAATATTGAAAGCTCATTTTGGTACAACCCCGAGCTGAACTATAAAATATATATGCTTCCGGGAATTTTGGTCATTTTAGTAACCGTTATCGGGATGTTTTTAACAGCGCTGAACTTAGTTCGCGAAAAAGAGATCGGAACCATCGAGCAAATCAATGTAACGCCCATTAAAAAGCACCATTTGTTGATTGGAAAGTTGGTCCCATTTTGGATCATTGGCATGTTTGAACTTGCGTTTGGGTTATCTATTGGGCTGCTGTTTTTTCATTTACCATTTGAAGGAAGCGTATTAGCGCTTTTCGGTTTTGGAACAATCTATCTTTTAGTTGCTCTGGGCATTGGACTCTTCCTATCAACAATTACAGAAAATCAGCAACAGGTAATGTTTTTGGCGTATTTTTTCATGCTCACTTTTATTCTGATGAGCGGCATTTTTACGCCTGCTGACAGTATGCCGGATTGGGCACAAACGGTGAATTACATTAACCCGTTTTACTATTTCATAAGAGCTATTCGAATGATTTTGTTAAAAGGAAGTTCGTTTGCCAATGTGCTACCCGAGGCATTGAGCCTTTCCGCATATGCATTAGTCATTTTTAGTTTAGCGCTGTGGCGATACCGAAAAACGGTATAACGGCTGAGTGTTTGTCTTAAATTTCATTGAAATTAACAGCATTACTCAATCTCTTTTCGGTACATTATTTTTTTACCCGGGACATCATAAATCTCTATTATTGAGCCGTCAATAGAATGATTATTTTGCATTGTAAATTTTTCCAATGCAGGGTACACTTTAAAAATTCCAAACATAACCGATAGTTTACCTTTGTACGGAAATTCAGTGATCATGTATTTTTTTACCGGAATGGTTTTCACCCTAAATGGGATATCTATTTGCACAAGCTTTTGCACGTCTTTAGGCTCAATAATGCATCCGGCCTCGGAGCGAAGTTTGGTTTTGTCGACCAGTTTGGGATTATCGTAGTATTGTCCGAAACCTTTGTAAGTTTCGATTTTGTAATCGTTCAGCAGCGTGTAGTAGACTTTGTCCATTACTGCACCACTTTGACGGTAATCACCTGTGATGGATTCGTAAACAACCGTTTCGCCACCCTGCTCGGCAACGGTAATTTTTATTTTCCGAAATCCGTCAAAATATGCCCATACTGCAAGAATTATGGCTGAAAGTATAGCCAATGTGATTAGTGTAATTTTCATTGTCTTTGGATTTTATTGATTACAAGTTGATGTTAATTTTGTAAATACGGCTTTGGCCGTTTTTAAATTTCGCTATTTCGTCCATAAATTCATTTAGCGAATTATATCTTTGTTTTGTATTAATACTACTCCGTTGGCTTGTAAAATAAAGTGTGTTTGTCGATGCATCAAAAAACGGACAGTAATCGAGATGCGTTGAATTTATAGTCTCTCCCAGATTTTTTGCTTTGCTCCACAGACCGTTTTTGTTGTAGCTAATGTATAAATCGCCCCCTCCAAAACCGTCCGGACGATTGTATCCGCTATAAATGAGTATTTTTTCATCGGCCGAAATGTATGCATTAAACTCATACCCTTCAGAGTTCACCGAATCGTTGAGTGATTTCGGCCTATTGTATGACGATCCGTTCCATATGGCCATAAAAATATCATCTTTTCTCGCTTCAAACGCATTTACCGTAAAGTAGATATTCCCATTGGCAGTTACTGCCGGATAAAATTCATCGTGAGCTGAATTAACGGGTTCTCCCAAATTTGTGGGTTCCGACCAAGGGCTACCCACTGCATTCCTTTCTACAAACCAAATGTCAAAGTCTTTTGCAACGGTGTCGGTAAGTTCTAATGGCCGATTCGATGCAAAATATAAACGCAGATTGTCTGGAGATAGGAAAGGCTCTAAGTCTCTGAAGCGTCCGGAAAAGCTTGCCAAATCTGGTTTTTGCCATTGCCCGGCTTTTTTTACCATTCGCGCAATCACTGAAGCATCGCTTCGGGGGCTTACTATTGTGAAATAAGCCTCGTTTCCAGACTTTGACAGGGAGAAGTCGCGAATGTTTCCGTATTCAGCCAAATGAGTAAATGCTGGTTGTACTGGATTGTGCTTTTGTGCATGGGCTTCACCATTTGCAAATAGAATGAATACTAAAAGTGTGAGTAGGTATTGCATGTAAGTAAACTTTTGATTTTCGAGTTTAAGAGTTCATATAGGTTGGTTAAGCCATTACAACTTTCAAACCATAGCGTTTAAACCATTGTTATTTATGGCTTTAAGAAGTTGGAGCGTGTCGCTTTGGCTGCCAAAAGTGTTCGGTATTGAACACTGAGTGTATGTTTTTAATTTGCGTATTTGATAAAACGAGAAAAAAGAAATTCCATGTTTATGTAATCTGCTGAGGCTAGTTGTAGCGCGAATGACATGTTGATTAAGGGATTGCATTTCGAAAATTGAGAAAAACGAAAGAAATAAAAAAAGAGTCTGCATCAGACTCTTTTTGCTGTTGTGTTGATGTATTTTGTTT
>JAWOEM010000320.1:0-6799 GCA_046482785.1 Salinivirgaceae bacterium | reverse complement strand
GTAAAAAGCTTATTCATTAATGGCCAGTGGGTTGATGATATTGTTTATGCACTCTTGAAAGACGATTGGCAAAATGAACAGTTGTGGAAATAAAAAGGCGCCTGCAAAACATGCAAGCGCCTTATTATTATTTTTTTTATAGACTTCAACTTAATCTCTGCCTGCAAAAAGCGAGAGAAGTCTTAAAATCTCGATATAAAGCCATACAAGTGTTACCATTAAACCAAATGCAGCATACCATTCAGTGTCTTTATTCAGCCCGGCTTTCGCTCCTTTTTCTATAAAATCGAAATCTAATATCAGATTTAGCGCAGCAATAACAACTATTACCAACGAAATACCAATTCCCAGTAGGCTCGATTCGTACATAAAGGTCATGTTGGCGCCGAACATATTAGCTATAAAGGTTACAAAGTAAACCAATGCAACTCCACCTGTGGCAGCCAACACTCCTGAACGAAAACGTTTGGTAGGCTTAATTATTCCAGCCCTATAAAACATGAGCATGGCAAACAATACTCCAAAAGTAAGTGCAATAGCACGCATTACAATACCTTCGGTCGGAAACATAGCGTTAAAGTAAGCCGAAATAGACCCTAAAAACAACCCTTCCAGAATGGCATAAATTGGAGCCACATATTTTGCAAGGTTTCGTTTAAATACAATTACCATAGCGGCAATAAAACCACCAATTGCACCACCAAACATCCAGGTTTGTGCAAGTTCGGGAGAACTGGAAAACTGGCCCCATGTGTAAGTTGCCCCGAGTAATGCGAGCAATACAAGTAGTCCCGTCTTTTGAATACTGCCGTTTACGGTCATAGTATCGTCGGCAGTGTGTGCTATTGAGGTACGTAAATTCTTGGCACTAAATGCCGGATTCGAAGTTCGTAACATATTATCAGTATTTTTTAATCTCCCTCAAACAAATTTTAGGCCGAAGTTGAGCACAACACGCTTTCGACGTTTGTTAAAAAAACGTTAACACGCATGATAAGGCATTTAAGCTATCTCAATCGCGTACCACTATGCTGTATAGTACAGGAACAACTAGCAGAGTAAGAAAAGTAGAAACCAACAAACCACCAATAATAGTCCATCCCATAGGAGCCCACAAATCGCCTCCCTGGAGCGTAAGAGGTAAAAGTCCTCCCGCAGTAGTTAAAGTAGTTAAAATTATGGGTGTAAAACGGGTTTCACCGGCTATACGCAAAGCTTCTGCTTTTGAAACCCCTTCTTTGCGAAGCCAATTGGTGTAATCGACAAGCATTATTGCATTATTAATTACAATACCAATGAGACTCGTTAACCCGATAAAGGCTGTAAAAGAAAAGGTTTGACCGGCAAGCAGCAGGGCGTAAATGGATCCCACTACTGCAAGCGGAATGGCGGTAAAAATAATTAGCGGTTGCGTATAAGAATTAAATTGCAATACCAAAACAGCAAAAACCATTAGTATGGCAATTACAACGGCACGTTGCATCCCACCAAAGCTTTCTTTTCTGCTTTCCAGTTCGCCACCAATGTAGTACCCGTAGTTTTCGGGAAATTTAAATTGTTCCAACTCCTCAATAACAGGATTAAGAGCCTCATCTAAACTGGTGCCTTTGGTTAGTTCGGCAGTAATAAGCGAAGTACGTTCGTAATTAAACCGTCGAATTTCGCTGGGCGCGTTCCGAAACTCAAGATCGGCCACCTGCATAAGGGGCACCATTCTACTACCGAGCGATTTTACATAGATTTTTCGAAAATCGTCCATGGAAATATTGCTGCCCTCGGGACGTCGCAAAATAATTCCATATTCCTCCCCACTATCATCATTAAATTTATCAACTTCGATACCGGCAATGGCAGTACGAATGGTTCTGTCAATTTCATGAATTGGAATACCCAACATATTCGCTTTGTCGCGATGAATATTGACAAACAAATCGGTGCGCACCTCGGAGAGCGAATTTTCTAAATTGATAATTCCGGGTTGCTCTAGCAGTAACGATTCAAAATGGTTAGAAATATCACGTAATTTATCGTTTTCATCACCTGTAATGTAAACCATAATGGGCGCATCGACAGGTGGGCTTTGTTCAAACTCGGTAATATTTATTTTAGCTCCGGTGTACTGGCTAAACACATGTCGCAAACTATCTACAATATGCGCAAACCGCTCAGTATCGAACGATTTTAGCTGAACAAACACCTCTCCGAAGCTTTTCTGATAGTTGCGCGACAGTACGTTGTAATAAATTCGTGGATTGCCATGCCCGATATTTCCGGCAAACTGCTCCACATCGGGAACCGTTTGCAACACACTTTCCACATAGTCTACAGCCTGGGATGTAGCTTCCAAATTACTCCCTTCGGGCAAAATGGTTCGCACCATAAATTGCCCCTTTTCTGCTTTCGGAAAAAAACTGATTCCTAGAAAAAACCAGGCTACCACAAGTGTTCCGGCAAAAACTATAAATGAACCCAATAGCACCAACCATCGTTTCTTGAGTGCGTACACAATGGTTTGGCGATACAAATTTTCGATAAGAAATGCCAATAGCTTTTTTATTCCGCGTTTCTTTTCATTGTCGGAACTTCTCCCTCCCTTAAAAAGTTTGCTGGCAAGTAATGGCGTTAGCGTAAGCGCAAGCAAAAGAGAAAACGAAAGTGTGGCAATAATGGTAAAGGGCATACTGCGTATGAAAACCCCGGCTTTATCGGGCATTGTAATAATGGGAACAAAAACGAGCACGGTGGTAAGCGTAGAGGTAATAATGGGCCATCCGATTTCTTTAGCCGATAAAATGGCGGCTTCTTTTGGGGAATGACCTTTACCGATGTACCGATTAATGGCCTCGGTCATTACAATAGAATTATCGACTAACAGTCCTAATGCAATAACAAGCCCGGCAATGGTCATTTGCTCTAGGGCATAGCCACTGGCATCAACGGCGAACAATCCCATAATCAGCGAAAGCGGAATAGCGATAATAACCAACAACGATGATCGGATACCCAACGAAAGAAATATGAGAATTCCAACCAAGATGATTCCCTGAAACAGGTTATCCTGAAAGCTGCTAATTTTGCTTTTTACTTCGGCCGCCTGATTAAACACCACATTGAGTTCAATATTTTGATCCAAATCGGGACGAAATGCAGCTATAATTTCGTTGACTTTTTCGGTGGTTTCAAATACATTTTTGTTTTCCTTTTGATAAATAGCCATAAAAACCGATGTGGTTCCGTTATGTCTGGCTATATACTTTCGATCGGCATAAGCCATTTCGACTCGTGCAATATTTTTAACCCGCACAATACGCCCTTTATGTGAACTTACTACTGTATTTCGTATTTCTTCTAAATTATTGTATGCACCGCTGGTTTTAATACCAAAGCTCCGCGTACCCATATCAATGCTTCCTCCGGGAATATTGGCATTATTACTCTGTATGGCTTTGGCAACATCGTCGGTAGACAATTGCATGGAGGCCATTTTTTCCATGTCTAATTTCACCCGAACCTCTTGCTCCGGATAGGCCAAAATCTCCATCTTTCGGATATCGGCAACCTTTTTTAACCGATCTTCTAATAGTTCGGCTTTACTTTGTAAAGCGTTGTAGGGAGCCGTGGCCGATGTAAAAGCTAACTGCATTAACACCACATCGGAGACGCGCCACTTCATGGTTTCAAGACTATACAAATCTTTAGGGAGCTCCGATCGCGTTGCATTTATTTGCTGCAAAACTTTATCGTATTTTTCATCGGAATCGACACCAAAATAGAATTCCACATGAGCCACCACAAGGCCGTCTCTAATAATTGTTGAAACTCGTTTAATATCTTCCAACTCTTTTAGTGCATTCTCGATGGGCTGAGCAATTAGCTGCTCCAAATCAGAGGGGCTTGTGCCCGGATAAACAGCAAATACCGAAACGGCCGGAACGGTAATTTCCGGATTTTCGGCACGTGGCATCGAAATAAACGAATTAACGCCTACAATGGTGAGCAAGAGAAACACAATAGTTGCAAAACGATAGTTTTTTATGGTTATGGATGTGATGCGCATTATTTACAATTTTAGGTATTTAGTTCCCAATAAGAGAACACAGCATTTTTTTTCATCGTGCGTACTATTTTGTTACACGGACAGTATCGCCATCCTGAATAAACTCCTTGCCCCGCACAGCCAATTGTTCGCCGCCTGATAAACCACGCTTAATATAAACGTAAGTAGGTGAAAGCGATGCAATTTCTACCGATTGCTTTTTCACAATATTGTCATCAACCACATACACAAACCCACTTAACCCGCTGGCCTGAACCAAAGCATCGAACGGAATTTTTACAAATTGGTAGGTTTTCTGCGGAAATATTGTTGCTTTAGCAACCATTCCTATTCCTAATCGGCTGGACTGAGGATTGCTGAATTTTAACTCTATAGAATATGTGCCGGTGTACGGATCGGCCATTTGGGCTATGCGATCTACGGTGGCTCGAAATTTACGTCCGCGGTATACGTCAAATGTTACTATAGCACTATCGTTCGGTGTAATATCTATCCATTCCTGGTCGGTAACAGCCGCACTCACCTTCATATTTTGGGATAGAGTTCCCAAAACAAAAACCGGATATCCGGCAGCAATTACTTCCGATTTCTCAGCTACTTTCTTCAAAATAACACCATCGACAGGTGCATGAATAGAGGAATGGCGTTTATTAAATGCAATAATTTTCAGATCCGACTCAGCAACCTGCAAAGCCGTTTCTGCGTTTTGAAATTGTTCAAGTGTTGCCACGCTATCGTTATAAAGGTTTCGGACACGCTCAAAATCACGACGCGCCTTATCGACAGCCATTTGCGCTTGATTTTCTTTTGCGCCGATTTCTTGCAGGTCGAGCATAGCCAAAAGCTGCCCTTTTTTCACAAAATCGCCCTCCCGGGCATTAATTTGTTGAATAATTCCCCCGGTTTTAAAGCTCAGTTGCATTTTCTTAGCAGGTTCCACAGTACCCATGCACGTAATAGTGTCTGATAGCACAACACTTTCTGCCGTTGTGGAAGTAATCTCGCGCGCGGATTGAACCGCCTTTTGCTCATCATTACTATTACATGCAGCAAAAAGTAAGGTTAGGAATAAGATTCCGATTGTAAAACGTATCATTGATTTTTATTTTTCTCGTTAATATCTGCTACAGCAGTAACTCGCTCTAATTCAGAAATTTTTTGATAAAGATTATAATTTGCAATCACCTTTTGTTCCATAGCCCTTCTTCGACTATTAAGTGCATCGATAAAAGCAATTTGGGTAGTCATTCCTTCCTTGTACTTGCGTTCCGTTACCCGAAATGCACTATTAAGTGCTGTAAATGATTTTTTTGCCGCTATATACTGGTCTTTCGCCATTTGAACGCCATACCAGGCCTTGGTAACATCAAGTTCGGTTTTCTGCTGCATTTGCCGTACTATAAGCTTTTGCTTATCGTGGCGTATTGCAGCCTCCTGCACGGCAGATTTACGATACATTCCGCGAAAAAGAGGCCATTCGAGCACTAGCGAAGCAATATAAAAATCATGTTGATGGTCGAACGTGTAGTTTTCCCCCTGAAAACCGTAGTCGAAAACTAGCGATAACTCGGGCGCATAGCGCGATTTTTTGAGTTTGTAATTGTACGCTTGTGCGTCGCGGGCATATTCGGCTGCTTTTATACCAAAACTATTTGCCTGTGCCTTCTGTTTTTGCTCATCTACATCACGAAAAAACGAAACATCATTAAATGTAGTATCAACAATAATTTCCTCGTTCAAATCGCGATTAAGCAAAAAATTGAAATAGGCACGTGCAGTATGCACCCTTTCCCGGGCTTCGGCCATAGCAGCTTCATTTTTTGCTATTTCGGCTTCCGCCTGATAAATATGCTCTCGTGTGACCTTATCGTTTTGATATAATTTTTCTGCTACACGCAAATTTTCGTCAAGTAGTTCTGTTGTATAATCAAGAATATCCTGTAAACTTAGCGCCTTCAGATAATCGAAGTAGCTCAATTTTATTTCAGCTACCAATTGATGTTTGTAATCATCGCGGCTTGCCATGCTGAGCTTCACCAATTGATCATTAATTTTTTTATTGTAAAAAATTTCGCCGTTAATTAACGGTTGTGTAACGCGCACCTTGGTCTCATGTTCTTTGCTTCGCAAAAATGCATATTCCTGGTTTTCGATTGTTGGAAAATCGTTGCTTTGGGTAAGCGTGTTCAGGGTAGAATATACCGGATTAAGTAAATCGCCCACAGGCACATCAAAAGTTCGTCCACCATCGGCTCTTGAATACCTTGCATGGAATGATGCAGCAGGATAAAAATAACTTTTTGCCTGTTTAAGCTTTTCCAAACTTTGCAAATAGTCCTTCTCTTTTTGTTGTAGACTAATATTGTGCTCCAACCCTTCCTCAACATAACTTTCGAGTGTAGCATTCTGGCTCATCACTCCAGGTGAATTGAAAAAAGCTGCGAAAAAAACAAACAACACAAGATTCTCTTTGGTATAATTCATTGGAAAAATGGTTTTTACTTTTAAGGTACGCACTAAGCTAAACAAGTAAAACAAATATATTGAAAAAGTACAGTATTTTATATCAACAATTAAAACCTTCAAACAATTTCGGCTATTGTTCATAAATATAGTATGTTAAAGGCAAATATTTAGGTTTTTATTATTTAATTGCAAAGGTTGAACAAAAGAAGCGCCCAAATTCATCGTTAAACACTAACACAAATAATATGTTGCCAGTAGGATTTATTGCCAATAAAA
>JAWOEM010000191.1:0-5999 GCA_046482785.1 Salinivirgaceae bacterium | reverse complement strand
AAAACGCAGACGGCATCCAATGGCCCCGACTGTGAATAGGGAGCTCCATGTTAGAACCGGCAATTCCTGCCGATGAGGCAGAAAGACTCGAAACCCTGCGCGCACTAAAGATCCTGGATTCTGCTCCGGAGGAACGCTTTGATCGCCTGACGCGCATGGCAAAACGGATGTTTGGTGTTCCCATATCCCTGGTCAGCATCGTTGACAGCAACCGGCAGTGGTTTAAATCGGCACAGGGACTGGACGCAACAGAAACCCCGCGGGATATTTCCTTCTGCGGCCACGCGATTCTCGATGAAGACCTGTTCATAGTGAATAACGCGTCTGAAGATCCCCGGTTTCACGATAACCCGCTGGTAACAGGGGCTCCCAATATTCGCTTTTATGCGGGTTGCCCGCTGCGGGTCTCCAGCGGCCACAAAATGGGCACTTTGTGCCTGATTGATGACAAGCCGCGTGAAATGAACGATGAGGACAGGGCCCTGCTGCGAGACCTGGCCACGATGGCGGAGCAGGAGATCGCTGCATTGCAGCTGGCCACCCTGGATGAGCTGACCGCGATTTCGAACCGGCGTGGCTTCACCTCGCTGGCGGCTCATGCGCTGGCCATGTGCAAGCGCCACGCCCAGCCGGCGGCGCTCATCATGTTCGATTTGAACCAGTTCAAGCCGGTCAATGACAAGTTTGGCCACGCCGAGGGTGACAGGGCACTGGTTGCCTTTGCCAATCTGTTGCGCGCCTCATTATCGAAAAAAATATTCCTAAAGTTGTTATTTGCAACATCGATCCACACTCCAAAGTTGCAGGAAAAGGCATCGAAAAAATGAAAAAGGCAGGAATAGATGTGACTTATGGTTTACTAAAAGAGGAAGGCCAGTTTTTAAACCGCCGTTTTTTTATGTTTCACGAGCAGCAACGCCCTTGGATTATTTTAAAATGGGCAGAGAGTTTGGATGGTTTTGTGGATGTGGATCGATTAATTGAGGATGACAAGAAGCCGACATGGCTCACAAATCAGACAGCAAAACATATGGTACATAGATGGCGTAGCGAGGAGCAGGCAATTTTAATTGGAAACAGAACGGCAATTTTAGACAATCCACAACTGAACGTGCGCGAGTGGATCGGGCCAAACCCGCTTCGTATTCTTATTGACCCGCAACTGAAAACAGGAACAACAAACTATATTTTCAGCGATATATCTACCACACTCATTTTTAACACTATTAAAAGTGAAGTGAGCGGAACAAATATTTACATAAAAACAGATAACTCCACCCCCATTATTGAGCAGATTTTGACTGAGTTACATGCAAGAAATATTCAATCGGTAATAATTGAAGGAGGAACAATCGTCCTTAACCACTTTATTAAAAACAACTTATGGGATGAGGCACGACGTTTTGTTGGAGAAATTCATTTGGGCAATGGAATTAAAGCACCGGAATTTAAGGCACAACCAACGAAAAGCGAATACCTCGAAAACAATACGCTATTCACTTATTTTCGCAAAAACAAAAAGACGCCAAGATAAGTCAAACTGCCCCATAATAATCTTAGGATGTATTAAATAGAACGATTGAGACCCGGAGTTTTTTTGTTGTTTTTGATATAAGTTTCTACCCGTTTTTCGAACTCCTCTTTATCGTTAAATAAAAAATCGACCTCAACAGGAACGTAATAAATTGACTTGTTTAAATTTTCGAAAAGTGGGTTGTCGCTCATGCGCACGGCATCTTTTTCTGTTGTGAGTACAATCACATTTTTTGCCTGCATTTTTTGCAATGTTTTTTCAATTCGCTTCACATCTTTTGCGGTAAAGTTTCGATGATCGGTAAAATTCAGATGCTCAATATGCTCAAACTGCGGTGCTAAAAACTCTTTTAAAGGCGCGGGATTAGCGATACCTGTCACTAGGAGTGCGTTATAGCCCAACTCTTTGCACTTGGCAAAAGTTAAATCGCCTTTATTGCAGAATACCGGACTTAGCTCACCATATTTCAAATAAGAGAAATAAAGCCCCTGATAAGGAAATAACTTCATTTCTTTGGAAATAATTCTACGATCGATCGGTTTTAGATCGCGGGGTGCTTTGGTTACAATTACAATGTGTGCGCGCTTTTTTTCGTACATACTTTCGCGCAAGCGACCGTAGGGTAAAAGGTAATCATTTTCTAATGGTCTGTTATAGTCGACCAGAAGAATATTGAGTCCGGCTTTCACATAACGGTGTTGAAATGCATCGTCCAGTAATATTACGTCGGGGTCAAAATCGGCAGCGCCCTGCATAAGCTTATGTACTCCGTTCACTCTGTTAGCATGCACAACCACTGCAATGTGCGGAAACTTTCGTTTTATTTGCCGGGGTTCATCCCCAACCTGTTCAGTAGTTGAATCGTCTTGGGCTACAACAAAACCTTTTGATTTTCGTTTGTAGCCACGGCTCAACACGGCCACCTTTTTATTTTCGGATAAAGCGTTAGCCAAATATTCAATATGAGGCGTTTTACCGGTGCCGCCAACAGTAATATTACCAACTACGATTAAAGGAATTTTAAACTCTTTTGAAGGTAAAATTCCCACATCGAATAATTTATTTCTGAGCCATACCGCAAGCCCATAGAAAAACGAAAAAGGCAATAATAACCAACGAAGCATAATTTAATTTTTGGAGTTGACCAAAGTAATTAAAAATTTGACAAAATAACAATCTTTTGCCCTCTAATGTTTGCTATTTCTGTTTTAAGACAGGATGGAATTTGCTGAGAAGGAATTTGCGTATGCGCAAAAAAAGGTGTCCAAAAACGGACACCTTTTTAATTTATCTAATTCGAAACCCAAAAACCGCAATGATTTTCACTTTGAAAAACTACATCCTTGCGGAATTTAGAGGGAATATTATTTCACTTCCTCAAAGTCGACGTCGGTTACTTCGTCGTCGCCGCCTTTTTTCTTGTTGTCACCTTCGTTTCCGGCATTTTGCTGAGGTTCACCTTGAGTTTGTTGCTGTTGCTGCTGCGCATTGTAAATTTCTTGCGAAGCTGCCTGAAAAACAGTATTTAACTCCTCAACGGCTTTATCAATACCTTCTACATCCTGATTCTTATGCACTTCTTTCAGTTTGGCAAGTGCATCTTCAATTGGTTTTTTCTTATCGGCCGGAATCTTATCGCCAATCTCCTTCAGTTGTTTTTCTGTTTGGAAAATGGTTGCATCGGCTTGGTTGATTTTATCAATCTTTTCCTTCGCTTTCTTATCTTCCTCAGCGTTGGCTTCAGCTTCCTGTCTCATTTTCTTAATTTCGTCTTCGCTCAAGCCCGAAGAAGCCTCAATACGGATGCTCTGCTCTTTTCCGGTTCCTTTATCTTTTGCCGATACATTCATAATACCATTGGCATCGATATCGAATGTTACTTCGATTTGCGGCACTCCCCTGGGCGCAGGCGGAATATTATCGAGGTGGAAACGGCCGATAGACTTATTATCTTTTGCCATAGAACGCTCACCCTGGAGTACATGAATTTCAACTGATGGCTGATTATCGGCAGCCGTGGTAAAGGTCTCCGATTTTTTAGTTGGGATGGTTGTATTGGCCTCAATTAATTTGGTCATAACCGAACCCATGGTTTCTATACCGAGTGAAAGCGGAGTTACATCAAGTAACAGAACGTCTTTTACATCACCGGTAAGTACTCCACCTTGAATGGCGGCACCAATTGCTACAACTTCATCGGGGTTAACCCCTTTTGAAGGTTCTTTTCCGAAAAAGTCTTTTACAACTTTCTGGATGGCAGGAATACGTGTTGAACCTCCCACAAGAATCACCTCATCGATGTCGGCGTTTGTTAAACCAGCATCTCTCATGGCAGCTTTACATGGCTCAAGGGTAGCTTGAATAAGTGAATCGGCTAACTGCTCAAACTTCGAGCGGCTCAGTGAGCGCACCAAGTGTTTTGGCACACCGTCTACCGGCATAATGTAAGGCAAGTTAATTTCGGTTGACGTTGAGCTTGATAATTCCACTTTGGCTTTTTCTGCTGCCTCTTTCAAGCGCTGCATTGCCATTGGATCGTTTGACAAATCGGCTCCTTCGTCCTTTTTGAACTCCTCCACTAACCACTGAATAACTACTTCATCGAAGTCGTCACCACCAAGGTGTGTATCGCCGTTTGTGGATTTCACTTCGAATACGCCCTCGCCTAATTCAAGGATTGAAATATCGAATGTACCACCACCAAGGTCAAATACAGCAATTTTCATATCGCGGTCGCGCTTGTCCATTCCGTATGCCAGTGATGCCGCAGTAGGCTCATTGATAATACGACGAACTTTTAGTCCGGCCACCTCGCCGGCTTCTTTTGTAGCCTGGCGCTGCGAATCGTTGAAGTATGCAGGAACAGTAATTACAGCCTCTGTAACCTCTTGTCCAAGATAATCTTCTGCAGTTTTCTTCATTTTCTGAAGCACCATTGCAGAAATTTCTTGTGGAGTATACAATCGATCATCGATCTTCACACGTGGTGTGTTATTGTCTCCTTTTTCAACTTTAAAAGATGTACGCTTTGCCTCCCGGGCAATATTATCGTAAGTTTCTCCCATAAATCGTTTGATGGAAGAAATTGTTTTGGTTGCGTTGGTTATGGCCTGACGTTTTGCTGGATCTCCCACTTTACGTTCTCCATTTTCTACAAAAGCCACCATCGATGGGGTGGTTCTTTTTCCTTCGCTATTGGGAATTACAACGGGCTCATTACCCTCCATAACAGCAACACAGGAATTAGTTGTTCCTAAGTCGATTCCTATTACTTTACTCATATTTTTGTATTTTTATAAAATTCATAAATTAAATTCAGTAATCATGTTTCAACCTTTATGCCATTGGCGAAAATGATATGTTATGCGAAAAATTGGCATTATTCCACGATTTTACGGCATGTCAATATGACACATTGGCAAAAAACGACACCAAAACACGCCATAAAGTGGAACCTAAATTCCGCACGGATTTAATTTTTCAAGGTCAAAATCCGTGCGGAATTTAGGTTAACCCCGATTTAGAAAATCACTCATTTGGGTGAAGAATGCAACCGAATGAGATGATTTACTTAATCGAATTCGCAAGGAATACAAAGAGATATTGTATAATTCTTTGCGGATTTTGGGTGTTAAACCGTATTTTTGCATCATGCAAAATACACTAATCGTAATAGCCGGCCCCACAGCCATAGGAAAAACCGACCTTACCATTAAGCTGGCACAAAAATTCAATTCCGAAATTGTATCGGCCGACAGCCGTCAGGTTTTTAAAGAGTTGACCATTGGCACTGCTGTTCCCGATGAGCAGCAACTAAAAACGGTTAAGCACCATTTAATTCAACACAAAAGCATTCACGATAATTACAACGCGTCTAACTACGAACACGATGCACTACAAACACTGGAAACATTATTTCAAAAACACCCAATTGTATTTATGACCGGGGGAAGCGGCATGTACATCGAAGCGGTTTGTTCGGGCATAGACGATATGCCCGACATAAAGCCAAAAATTCGAGAAGAGGTTACCAAAATACTCAACGAAAAAGGGAAAATACACCTTCAGGAAATACTAAAAAAAGAGGATCCGGAATACTATTACGAAACAGATATTCAGAATCCGGCAAGACTAATACGTGGTGTAGAAATGCTGCTGCAAACCGGAAAGCCATTTTCACTATTCCGAAAAAAAACGCAGCGTACGCGCCCCTTTAAAATTGTACGCATCGCCCTCGATACCGATCGCAACATACTGCATAACCGTATTAACACCCGGGTAGATCAAATGCTTGAGACTGGACTGCTCGACGAGGTTCGGTCGATTATGCCGCATCGGCATCTTACACCATTAAAAACGGTGGGCTACCAAGAGTTTTTCGAGTATTTCGATGGTAAAGTACAGCTGGAAGAGGCCTCAGAGCTGGTTAAAAGAAACACACGCCGATACGCCCGCAAACAACTTT
>JAWOEM010000187.1:0-3071 GCA_046482785.1 Salinivirgaceae bacterium | reverse complement strand
AAGCTGCACAGGATTTTGGCTATGAATATTATGCGGTAACCGACCACTCAAAAAAAGTAACCGCCGCGATGGTATTCGCGTAGGTGATTTGGTTGAGAATTTCGATGAAAAATACGAAAGACTTAAAACCCTTCACATTCAACAGCTTGAAAAATTCTACAACTTCGACTATAAAGAAAAGCTGGAAGAATTTGAAAAAGAATGGTTCGAAGGCGTTGAAGAACTAAAAAAATTCGAGTTGGTAAATACCGAACATTATATCAACAATGCCTTAATAAACGAGAAGTCGGTTATTGCTGAAGGCGCACAGGGTACCATGCTCGATATCGATTTTGGCTCATACCCGTTTGTAACTTCATCGAATACCGTTTGTGCCGGAGCATGTACCGGACTGGGCATCGCACCACAGAAAATCGGCAAAGTATTCGGTATATTCAAAGCCTACTGTACCAGGGTTGGCATGGGGCCTTTCCCAACCGAACTATTCGACAGGGATGGCCAGGACCTGCGCGATGTTGGCAATGAATACGGCTCAACAACCGGGCGTCCGCGACGCTGTGGCTGGATTGATCTGGTGGCACTAAAGTACTCCATCATGATAAACGGTGTTACCGACCTCATCATGATGAAAGCCGATGTGCTCGACAAATTTGACACCATAAAAGTAGCTACAGCTTACAAAATAAATGGCGAAACAACTACTGAGTTTCCTTACGATTTATCGGGTGTTGAAATTGAACCGGTTTATGAAGAACTTCCGGGCTGGAATACACCATTAACCGAGATAAATGCCGAAAGTGATTTTCCCGAAGCATTAAGCAATTACATCAAATTTCTGGAAAAAGAAACCGGCGTGCCAATCACTATTGTATCGGTTGGTCCTAACCGGAATCAAACTATTGTTCGGAAATAACATTGATATTTTACTTTTTGCCCCCGATACGTTCGTACATCACTATCGGAATTAGTTCGAACATAATTACTGATTTCTGCCACGAATTCTCGAATTAACATGAATTCTTTGAATCCATAATTCGTGTTTTTATGATCATGCTATTGAATCATATTGAATAACAGCACACTATTAGTCTTTGGGATTTAACAGATTACACTAAATCGAACAACAAGTTATTCGAGAATTCGTGGCTAACGTATTAGCAGTAATTTTTTGTTTTACAATAATATAATGCCAGAACCCTTTCATTTTTGATAAACTATCCCTAATTTTAACGGTCGCAAAATAAATCCGGAATCATTATGGAAATCAAAAGGCCTACTCTTGTTTTAAATAAAACCACCTGCCTCCAAAACATTGAGCTTATGGTCGATAAAGCCATGCGTCACAATCTGCGCTTCAGGCCTCATTTTAAAACACACCAATCTATTGAAATTGCCCGGTGGTTCCGCGATTTTGGCGTAGAACACATAACGGTTTCATCGGTAAAAATGGCACAATATTTCGCTTCCGACGGCTGGAAAGATATCACCATTGCTTTTCCTTTCAACGTTCACGAAATTGACGAACTAAATACCTTATCTTCTACAACTAAAATAAACATAGTTGTCGATAACCCTAAAACCATAGAATTAATCCAAAACGATATTCAAAACCCCATAGATGTATTCATAAAAGTTTCAACCGGGTACAACAGGGTTGGCATCTCCAGCTCATCTTATTCCCAAATCGAAAAGTTACTTGAAACCATCAAAGAACACCCCAGGTTAACCTTCAGGGGGTTTATTTCACACGCCGGCCATGCCTACGAAGCAAGCTCACGAAACGATATTCAAAACATCCATTTTGATGCTGTGCTGAAATTAAACCGTCTTAAAAATTATTTCAAACGAAGGTATCCTGAGCTTGAGTTATCAATTGGCGATACCCCTTCATGCTCCATCTCTGAATATTTCAAGGGAATAACAGAAATCAGGCCGGGGAACTTTGTTTTTAACGACTTAGTACAAAACAACCTGGGCGTTTGCAACATCGACAACATAGCCGTAAGAATGCATTGCCCCGTTATTTCGAAACAGCAAAACCGCAATGAAATTGTTATATATGGTGGTGCTGTGCATTTCTCAAAAGACCATATCCAAAACATTGACGGCAAACCACTTTTCGGCCGGATCATTATCAGTGTAGATGGGGAAAAGAAACTCCTAAACCCTAAAAACTACTTAGTACGTTTATCGCAAGAGCATGGCATCATACGGCTCACCAACAAAATGTTCAAAAAAGTTGAAATTGGCGATATCATTGAAGTTTTACCTGTACATTCCTGCCTTACGGCCCAATGCATGGGAAGCTACACTACCCACAAAGGTGAGCATATTGAAATGATGAAACCATAGTATATTATACCTTTGTCGAAAAATTATTAAAATATGGAATTTCAGAAATTATTATTTAAACGAAAAAGTATACGCAAATACCAAAACAAAAGCATAGAACCCGCGAAGGTTGAACAATTAAAAAAAGCGGCACTGCTGTCACCTACGGGCAAACGTAAAAACCATTGGGACTTCATTTTTATAGAGAACAAAGAAACATTGAAACATTTATCTGAAAGCAAAATGCACGGCTCTAAGCTTATTGGAAACGCTGCACTTGCCGTGGCTGTTATTGGCGACAGTGAAGTTTCAGACACCTGGATTGAAGATTGTTCGATCGCTTCTATAATGCTGCAACTTCAGGGTGAAGATTTAGGACTTGGAAGTTGTTGGGTGCAAATTAACAAAAGGGCACACGATGAAAACACAATGGCTGAAGACTATGTGAAAGAATTGCTGAAAATACCGGAAGATAAAAATGTCCTTTCAATTGTTGCTTTTGGTTACCCCGATGAAAAACGCCCGGCAAACAACGAAGACGAGTTGCTGTGGAATAAAATTCATACCAATATTTATGGTCATTAGTTGATTAGTCATTTGTGAATTAGTCATTGGTCATTTGTGGATTAAAGCACTAATGACCAATGACTCAATGACTATTATTACTTTTCAGGAACATTTTCCAGTACTTTCACTAAAAATTTCCAAAAACGTGCTACCGATTCAATGTGAACTTTTTC
>JAWOEM010000131.1:0-6809 GCA_046482785.1 Salinivirgaceae bacterium | reverse complement strand
CAACAAATAAGCATACAGCGAAACGTGTCCCTGAACAGTCAAGTCCTCTTTTCCTCCAAATCCTCCACCATTTTGCACCTGTACGGCCACAATCTTTTCCTCGTCCAAACCAAGCACTTTAGCCACCAACTTACGGTCTACGTATGCACCCTGACCTTGCGTATATAACTTTAATCCGCCATTTTCGGGCTTGGCTATGGCTGTTTCTGTTTCCAGAAATGCGTGTTCTATACGCTGAGTCTCGTAAACTCCGCCCGAAACGTACGCGGCATCAGCGAATGCTTTTTCTACATCGCCAAATTCAATGCTACAGGTTTCAAGTACATTTGATCGTCCGCTGTGCACTTGTGCACTATTTGGCTTGGCAGCCTCGTGCATGTCGGTGACAGGCGTCAACACTTCGTATTCTATTTCGATTAATTCTACTGCCTTTCGGGCAATTGCTTCTGTTTTGGCCACAACTCCGGCTACAACGTCGCCAATATAGTTTGTAACCTGTCCTTCTTTTATCATCAATGGCCAATCCTGAAAAATAAGACCCTGAAATTGCTCTCCGGGAATATCGGCACCGGTAAATACACGCTCGACTCCTTCGAGCTGAGCAGCTTTTGACGTATTTATTTTTATGATTTTTGCTCGTGGATGATCGCTAAACTTTAGTGCTGCATGCATCATACCTTCGAAATACATATCGTCGACAAAATCGCGCGCACCCAAGGCGGTTTCTTCTGCCTGATATTTTGGATAACGTCCGCCAATAGTTGCAGATTGCTTTATCGGCTCTACATGGTCGCCTCTCAGTTTTGCGAAAGCTTCCTCTACCGCATCCACAATTTTTACATACCCTGTGCAACGACAAATATTTGGCGAAATGGCTTTAAATATTTCATCGCGCGAGGGGCTTGGATTGGTATTAAACAGTGCTTTCGATCGCATAATCATTCCGGGCGAACAAAAACCACATTGTACGGCTCCTTTTTCGGCGAATGATTTTCCCATTATCGACTTAAAGTCGTTTGGTAGCCCTTCAATGGTATTAACAACTGCACCATCGAGCTTACTCATCTTTGTTTTACACGCCAGACGTGCCTTCCCGTCTATTTCTACGGTGCAGGCACCACAGGTTCCCTGCCCGGAACACCCGTCTTTGGCTGTGTGAATATGCAAATCGTTTCGTAAATGCGATAATAATGATTGATCGGCGTTGCCTTGGTAAGTATATTCGCTACCGTTTAATGTGTATTTAATCATGCTAACAAGTTTTTCAGGTGATCGATTGTAGGTTCAATTGCTTCAGGTATTTCAACAATTTGCTGAACGGCTTTTAAGTCTTTTAGTCCGCTACCGGTAAGCAATACTACGTTTTTCGATTTATCGTTTAATTTATTATTATTCTGATAATGTAAAAGTCCGCCAAAAGCCGTTGCAGCCGCAGGCTCAGCAAATACACCCGTATTTTTAGACAATATTTTTGATGCGTCTAAAATGGCCTCATCGCTAATGGTCAGCGTTTCGCCGTTATATTTTTTCAGATAATCGACAGCCATATGATAGTTTCGGGGAATATCGACCGAAATAGAATCGGCAACCGTGTTACTTGCTTTGAGTTTGAATTCTTTTTTACCAAAGTTCCGTGCAATATTATCGCTCCCCTTCGACTGCACGGCCACAATGGTTGGCATTTGCTCAATTAGTCCCAACATAAGCAAATCTTCGAAGCCCTTGTAAACACCCGAAATGATAACTCCATCGCCCACAGGCACAAAAACCCGATCGGGAATTTTGTCGCCCAACTGATCGAACAATTCGTAGCTAACCGTTTTTTTACCTTCGATGGTTAATGGGTTATAAGCCGTATTTCGATTGTACCAGCCCATTTGATCTGTAGCTTTCACGCTCAAATCGAATGCATCGTCGTATGTTCCCTGCACGGGGACAATGGTAGCGCCATACATCACAATTTGGGTGAGTTTGGCCAGAGGCGCCGTAGCGGGAACCATAATAATTGCTTTTTGATTTTGCGCTGCGCAAATTCCGGCCAAAGAAGAGCCTGCATTTCCGGTGGAGGCTGTGACTATGGTATCGATATTATTTTCGGCAGCATAGGCCGAAACCACGGCCGAGGCTCTGTCTTTAAACGAAAATGTTGGGTTTTGGGAATCGTCTTTTAAATAACACGTATAATTCAAGTATTCGCCGTCGAGCTGGTCTATTTCGTACAGCGGAGTTTTTCCGGTTCTTAAATTTGGTAAACTTTCGATATCCTCTATTGGTAAAAGATCGATAAACTGGCGGTCTTTCAATTGCTGAAAAGTTTTTGTTTTTGCAATTTTATCGTAATCGTAAATGGTTTTCAACACTCCTTTGGGTGGCTGTTTTTCGACATTTAAGGCTGTGCATGCCGGACAAACATATTGAATATGGCGTGGATTGTATTCAGTGCCGCATTCATTGCAATGGTATAAAAATTTTTGTTTCATTCGATTTACTTTTGTTTTTCTACGAACATTTTTTTGTCTCTTGCCCTTTCGGGGGTGATACCCAAACCTAAATTTCGCACGGATTTTGACTTTGAAAAATTAAATCCTTGCGGAATTTAGGTGATAGAAGTACCCGGCATTTTTTTCACCACGTCGCCAGGCTCCAATTACCCAAAATACACATTTTTTTTATTCTGCGAAATGCCACAACGAATAAATTGGGCGATAAAAAACAAAAAAGTTGCCCCGACTTTTTGTATAGAAGCAGGGCAACTTTTTTATTTGTATGCTAAGCAAGGCACATCAAAGGCAGCTTTATAGTTGCTTCAACAGCCCTGTGCGCTCATTAAACTCGTTAATTAACTCGTCCCATCGGTGTACCTGATTAAAGATGGAAGGCCACAATTGGCGGTCGTCCCACATTTGATTGAGATCTTCAAGTTCTTTGGCTTGTTGCTCAATCCAGGTAAAGTATTTAAGATTATGAATATTTTTACGATCGTAATAGCCAAGTTCCTTCAAATGATCAGTGGTTGTACCCATGATGCATTTTTCCATATCTTTTGCAGCGTCCAGCGTGCTGTATTCTCCTTTTTCGTCTTTTTGCTCTTGCAAGCGCGACTTATACATATCGGCAGAATCGGTAGCAACGGTAATAATAACGTCGTCTTCAGTCATTTCGTAATATTTTGCCGTTTTAATGGCAGAGAGCACATTTCCAATTCCCGAAATTCCGATTAAATGCAAGGCTTCAACAACTTCGGGATCGATTCCAATCTTTTTCAGATATGCAAGTCCTTCCGGCTCATTAAATAAGCGTAAAATACGCATGCAATCTTCATCATCGATTGCAGTAACCATATCGGTATTTTTCACATTATGAATCCATGGCACATGCTTATCGCCAATACCTTCGATGCGGTGGCCACCGAACCCATTGCGTAACAATGTTGGACATTGCAGAGCTTCAGAGGCAACTACCTTTAAATGCGGAGCAATGGTTCTCAGATAATCGCCGGCAGCAATAGTACCTGCCGATCCGGTTGCAGAAACATAGGCAGCCAATTTTCCATTCTTCGTTTTAACAGCGTTGTACACTTCTTCAATAGCGCTTCCAGTGGTATGATAGTGCCAAATAGCATTGCCAAACTCGTCGAATTGATTGAAGATCATACAATCGGGTCGTGTACGACGAATTTCCCAACACTTATCGTAAATTTCTTTTACGTTCGATTCACAACCGGGAGTAGCGATCACTTCGGAGCCAATTTCGTCGCGCAACCAGGTAAAACGCTCCTGGCTCATTTCTTCGGGCAAAATAGCTACAGAGTCGGTTCCCATAAGTTTTGAATCGAATGCTCCACCACGACAATAATTCCCTGTCGATGGCCATACAGCCTTATGATAGGTAGGATCGTACTCGCCGGTTGTAATACGCGGCGCAAGGCAACCGTATGCTGCGCCAACCTTGTGTGCGCCTGTGGGGAACCATTTTCCAACGAGCAAAACAATTTTTGCATCGACTCCGGTAATTTCTTTGGGCAGTTCAAGGTAGTTTACGTTGCCGTAAAGGCCGCCACTCTCTTTGGGTTCGTTTTTCCAGGTGATACGAAAAAGGTTTAATGGGTTTATTTCCCAGAGACCAATATTTTTTAGTTGCTGTTTAATTTTTTCCGGTATAAGTTCGGGGTTACGCTGTTGCTCAAATGTAGGAAGAATAATTTTTCGTTCTTTAAAGCGATCTACTGCATTCTGTAGCGCTTTTTCGTTGCTTACCTTATCTGTTAGTTGAATCATTAGTAATCATTTTTTAGGTTATTTTGCTTTGCAATATAGAAATAATATACGAAATTTCTACATTCATTGTAAATCTTAGAAAAAATCTATTAATTTAGCGGCAAAATCAGCATAATTTCACAAGCGTGCAGATATTTTTTTAACGAAAAAGAAAATTAAACCACAAACCAATGAAACCAATCGACGAAATCGACCGAAAATTGCTCAATGAACTTCAGTCTAACAGCCGAATTACCATTCGCGAACTATCGGAAAAGCTGCATTTATCGACAACTCCAATTCACGAACGCATAAAGAAACTGGAAAAAGGCGGGTACATTCAACAATACATTACGCTTTTAAATCCCAAAAAATTTGATAAGAATCTAATGGTTTACATTTCGGTTTCGTTGCGCGACCACACCAAAAAGGCCATTTTAGATTTTGAGGCAAAAGTCAATGCACTTGACGAAGTAATGGAGTGTTACTACATTTTGGGGAGTTCTGACTTTTTAATAAAGGTAGTTTGCAATAGCATGGACGATTTTCACGATTTTCTTACCAATCGGTTTTCTGTAATTACAAATATCACACAGTTTTACAGCTCATTTGTAATGTACGGCAGTAAAGTGAAGTATAACTTCGATTTATGAGCGAGGTAACGTTTTAAGAAAAATGGTGAGAAAGCGTAAAAAACGATTAATTTATTGCCCGATTGGTAAAAACCAGTTATAGAAATCGGTTTCTGTTTTTTGCATAGAGGTGCTTATCTTATTCCATTGTTTAGTAGTCGTAGTCAATGGGAATAAAACCGTCTTTCTTAAATCGTTTTACTTGCTTCAAAACAAATGAATAGCCATAGTTATTTTTAATTCGCTTAAATCGAGCATTTTCACGATCTACAGCATATCCATTATACTTTTTTAACAATCCAAAAAGGGACGTATTCCGTTTCAAAATTTCTTCTTTCCAATCATTTCCACAGATTCTGTCTAAAACTAAGATCATTGCTAAACCATAATGATAGTCTTTCCCCCAATACTTGTTAAAGTATCTTGAATCTATATCCAATCTAATTTTGTAATAAGTCGTCAAGTCTATTTCGCTGCGTTGTTTATTATCGGGCAATATTCCTCCTAATTTAAGCTCATACTTCCTTAAATATGTTAGCACTTTATAGTCAATATATGTTGCTCCTCCTTCTATCCATTCAAATTCATTGTCAGAATTTTCTTTCCAGAAAATAGAGCGTCGATACCTTCTATTTCGGACAGTAATAAAATCATTTACAATTTCCTTCAGCTCCTCATCTGATTCCGTCTCCAACGCTTTTAACAAAAGTTGGCCTTCAAGAAATGACATAACTATATGACTGGGTCGAGTAAAATTTGCTGGGAAAGTGAGGCTGGAAATAGGTTTCCTTTTTAATTGATATAGATGAAAAGATTCATGGATTAATGTCTTCATCCAATTATCATATGAATAAAAATGCTTTTCTAACCCGGGAAGGGTTGAATTATTTTTCTCAAATCTCTTTTGCACATAGCTCAAAAATTTCGATGACATTTCTTCTGAATAAGGCTCTATTCGGGCTAATCTAAAATACAAATCATCAATCTTCAAAGATAATCCGCAATAAGAATCGGAAAGATGACTACTATCACGGTAAAAAACATCCGTGTTGCATAATTTATAAGGTAGTTTAACAAATCCCGGAGGCACAGGCTTATATGGATTTACAAAAAGGTCGAAATACTTGGGAGCTCCTACAAAAACCGGGGTTTCTTTATAGTTTTTCCAATCGGGCCAAATGGAATCAATGTACACATCAAGAAATTCCCATGAAGATCTAATTAAATCCAGTGTAACTTGGTACTCTTTTTCAGAACGGATAATCTTACTAGGCTGACTAAAAGCCCATTTAGCAGAAGCAACTAGAATAATTAAAACAAAACATCGAATTATGGCTTTCATGAATAAGAAATAAGCGGTTGAAATAACTTGTCGTTTACACTTGTGTTTTTGCCGATATTCGTTTTCTTATAAATTCAAATATTCCTAATCGCGCTTTAATGTGGAATAAACGTTCTCGAAGCCCACTGAGCCGCCACGCACTTCGTACTCAAGCGAAATGGTTTTATAATCGGGCTGAATGGTGCCCGAGCCCTCGATGGAGTAATTACCCAAAAGCTGTGGTCGAATTAAAATATCGTAGCCAGATACTTCTATTCGTAATTCGTTGTTTACTCCGGTACGATAAAAGTTACTAATGGCATACTGCAACGAATCTACAGGAACACGCTGAATGCTGAGGGTATATTGCCGCCAGCCTGATTGTTCTCCGTTGTCTTCAATAATCCATTCGCCTGCAATGGACGAATAATCGTCATTCTTTTTATCGCAACCTTGTGCAACAAATATGAGTGATAGAATAAAAATTATGATATAACGCATGGGTGTAGAGTATTGGTTTTTTTCTAATCAAAATAAAAGTACAATTAAAACACCAATTTACGAAATTTTGTTGCATTATACAACATCCTCAAATATTGA
>JAWOEM010000334.1:0-5119 GCA_046482785.1 Salinivirgaceae bacterium | reverse complement strand
CGCACGCTGACCTGGAATAAGACCCCCTGAACCTGGCGCAGATGGCCGAATTTGCAGCCGCCGTAATAGTGTTCAGCGATTTTTCGCTCTGTCCATACCTTCCCCCACTGGTAGATGTGCTGATCCAGCCGCAGGCTGAGGGTGTTGTAATGGTCGGGGGTGGCAAACACCGAAATCCCGGAGCCGCCCTGATCCGAACTGCTGGAGAAATTCGTGTCCTTCCGGCGGGTGTGGGCCTTTAAAACGAACCGATCGGTACGATTTAAGCGCTGTGGGTAGTATAGAAGTGTTAAACCATGTGCGTTTATCGCTACTATTGCCGGCCATTTGCCAGTATGAATAACGCTCCTGCTTTTTGCCTCTACCCATGTAATAAATCATTAGCGCCTCAACGCGGTTTTCATTCATTAGTTTAGTCATATTAAACAGTAACTCGCGCTCCAATTGTTCTTTTGTGAGTCCCGAAAAAACGATGGTACTATCGATCAGGAAATTGTCAAGCACTCTCAACAACGAGTCTTTATGGTTTCGTACGGGCTGCAAAACTTCATTATCGACACTATCGCTAACAATTAAAACCACGTAGGTTTTTCCCAGTCGTGAACGTTTCAGCGATATGGTATCGGCTACTTCCAGAGGGTAACGTTTCTCAATACTATTTCCAAAATAATCTTCGGCTACAATTACTACCGTGTCTTGTTTTACAATATCGAGCTGCTCAGCAAAGCGGTATATCCCCTTTCCCATCGACTGAACATCAATACTTTTTTGATTAATTTCTACTCTCTTCAAGGTCGATTCTTCGATAATTGTTCCCCGTAAAGTGAGTTGCAATGTATTAATGGTGTTTGTTTCTGACTCCATTAATGCAGGGGACCGGAGCATAATTTTTGGCGGATTTTTTTCTGCCTTAATGATGTTGAATTCTACTTCCGTTTTATTATGGTATTCGTCAACTGCACTAACAAGTACATGTTGAACTGAGTCGACATGAATTTGACAACTAAAAACGTACTTGCCGGTTTTAAGAATGCCAAAATCAACGGCACAGTTGTTCACCCGGACAGAAGTTATCATGCTGTCGTCCTGCACATTTCCTTTAATAATAACCTCCGATTTATCGGCATCGATGGCAATTGTATTGCGGTTTGGACCAACAGGCGATACAATTTGAATTTTAGGCGGATACGACTCTCTGTTAATCCTAAAAATAGCATTTTTGATGCGTTTTTGTTCTTCAGGATGCTCCGTGAGCTCCAATGCATTTCGATAGGCCAATTCTGCTTTCCGATCCATGTGAAGTTCATCGAGCAGCTCGGCTTTAAGTATCCACGGATCGTAGGAAAGAGAATCCCATTTCAAATAGGTATTGATATCGGACAAAGCATTTTGAAGCAAATTAACCTTTCTGTAAAGTTTGGCTCTGCGGTAATAGAGGTCGATGCGTGCACTATTCAGGGTTAAAATCTTCGAAACATCCACAATCTGAGCTTGAGTATTTCCCATTCGGTCGTACACCAAAGCACGCAGCCGATAACTCTCCTCATCGTTAAAGCGCTTGGCTGCTTCAGTAAACACTTGTATTCCCTTGCTGGGGTAGCCGTTTCTGACAAAAATTTTGCCCAGGGCATAATATGGCGGCTTGTAGTTCTTGTTTTTTTCAATGGCCTGACGATAATAAGCTACGGCATAGTCAAATAATCCTAAAGAATCAGAGGCAAGTGCCTTCACATAAAGCAACTCTGCATCTTCTCCGTACTTTATTGCCTCCTCGCTAGTGAGCAAGGCACTCTCAGCACTCCCTGTATTTACAAGGCCAAGCGCTTGTAATTTGAGTGCTTCAAAGTTATCATCATCGCGATCGAGCACAATGGTAGCGTACTGTAGCGTTTTATTGTAACGCTCCTGCTCGTATAGCAACCGGGCTACCCACAGGGGCGCATCTATATTTTGCGGAAGTAACTGCGTGGCTATCACCAAATCGTCGATGGCTTTATTATCGTCGCCCAAATGCATATAACTAATTCCACGGTAATAATAGGCAGTTTGGTACTTCTTATTTCCCGAATTTATAGCAACCGATAGCCACCCAACAGCTCGTATGTATTCCTTATTTTCAAAAGATGTTTTACCCACACGAAATGCCTTGCGCGGTCGCTGAGCCTGAACGGCAAAAGCCACGAGCAAAAACACAATTAGAATACCCCATTTACGATTCTTTACCATCTGGCTAATTTAACCACAGTTTTACATTTTTTGCACTACACGACACATATTTCCGCACCTATCAACCGTTTTTATAACGGAGTTACAGGCCTGCTATTTTCTTAATTTCATTCAATTTATTCAACGCCTCTACGGGAGTAAGATTATTTACATCGAGCTGCGATATTTCATCGCGAATTTGACTTAGCACCGGATCATCAAGTTGGAAAAAGCTCAGTTGCATACCTTCGCGATTATTCGAAATAGCCTGTGTTGGGGTGCTCATGCCATTTTCATTTCGGGCATTTTCGAGCTGTGTTAAAATCTGATCGGCGCGTTCTACAACCGATGGCGGCATACCGGCCATTTGCGCCACATGAATACCAAAACTATGCGCACTGCCACCTCTGACCAATTTACGGAGGAACACAATTTTATTGTTCACTTCGCGCACCGATACATTGAAGTTTTTAATACGTTTAAAGGTCTTTTCCATTTCGTTCAACTCATGGTAATGCGTGGCAAAAAGCGTTTTTGCCCGGTGTGCCGGATGCTCATGCAAATGTTCGACAATTGCCCAAGCCAGCGAAATACCATCGTACGTGCTGGTTCCACGCCCAAGCTCATCGAGTAAAATCAAGCTGCGCGACGAAATGTTGTTCAGAATACTTGCTGCCTCGTTCATTTCTACCATAAAAGTAGACTCGCCGGCCGAAATATTATCAGATGCTCCTACTCGTGTAAAAATTTTATCGACTACGCCAATGTCAGCTCCCTTGGCCGGGACATAACACCCAACCTGCGCCAGCAACGTTATAAGTGCCGTTTGCCGCAGCAAGGCCGATTTTCCGGCCATGTTTGGTCCGGTAATGATAATGATTTGCTGTTTTTTGTCGTCTAGCGTTACATTATTGGTCACGTACTCCTCGCCTGCTTCCAGCTGCGTTTCGATCACAGGATGTCGCCCTTCCTTAATTTCCAGTTCTGTTCCTTCATTAATTACCGGGCGGTTATAATTATTGGCTACAGCCAAACGGGCAAACCCCATAAGAACATCGAGACGGGCAATTAAACCGGCATTCATTTGAATTTGCGATACATAATCGCCCATTGCCAACACAATTTCGTTAAACAACCGTGTTTCGAGCGCCAGAATTTTCTCCTGTGCTCCCAATATTTTACTTTCAAACTCCTTTAACTCCTCAGTTATGTAGCGCTCGGCACTCACCAAAGTCTGCTTCCGGATCCATTCTTCGGGAACTTTATCTTTATGCGTATTTCGTACTTCGATGTAATAACCGAACACATTATTGAATGCAATTTTAAGCGATGTAATTCCGGTTCTTTCGCTTTCGCGTTGTTGAATTTCGGTTAAATAATTTTTCGCGTTGGTAGAAATATTCCGCAGATCATCCAGCTCCTCATTCACTCCGCCTGCTATAATTTGCCCTTTGTTAATGTGCGTTGGTGGCTCAGCCTGCAACTCTTTTTCAAGGCGCTCCCGAATGGTCATGCACAAATTTATTTGCTCTCCTATTTTTTTCAGGTTTTTATCTCCTGCTGTATCGCAAATATTTTTTATGGGTTCAATAGCTTGCAATGCATGGCGTAATTGTGCCATTTCGCGAGGATTGATTCGCATTACAGCCACTTTAGAAATTAACCGTTCAATATCGCCAATTTTCTTCACATGCTCTTCCAGCGTATCGTGCGTTTCACCATTATCGATAAAGTAGTTCACAATATCGAGGCGTTCATTTATGGACGACGGGTGCTTGAGTGGCAGTGCCAACCAGCGCTTTAGTAGTCGCGAACCCATTGGCGACACAGCCTTATCGACCACATTAATCAGCGATCGCCCTCCCTCCTGCATGGCATTAAAAATTTCGAGGTTCCGAATGGTAAATCGGTCGAGCCACACGTACCGGTCCTCATCGATTCGTGAAATACCGGTAATATTCTTAATATTGTTGTGCTGCGTGGCTTCCAGATAATGCAAAACAGCCCCTGAAGCCAACACGCCATGCTCCATGTGCTCTATACCAAACCCCTTTAGCGATGTGGTGTCGAAATGATGCAGCAACCGTTCACGCGAAGTGGTATACTCATATACCCATTCGTCGAGCGGAAAAAGATAATAACGCGAGCCAAAACGTTCGTAAAAAGAGTCTTTCTTTTCTTTTTCGTAAAGCACTTCTTTGGGTGCAAAACTTTGCAAGAGTTTATCGACATATTCAAAAGTCCCCTCAGCCGTATAAAATTCACCGGTCGAAATATCGAGAAATGCAATTCCGGCAATGGATTTTCCCAAATACACAGAGGCTAAAAAGTTATTCTCCTTATTTTCGAGCACATTATCGTTCAGCGATACTCCCGGCGTAACCAATTCTGTTACGCCCCGTTTTACAATTTTTTTTGTAAGCTTTGGATCCTCAAGCTGGTCGCAAATAGCCACCCGCTGACCTGCACGCACCAGTTTGGGCAAGTAATTATCGAGTGCATGATGCGGAAACCCGGCAAGCTCAACATACGAAGCAGCACCATTGGCTCGTTTGGTAAGCGTTATCCCCAATATCTCTGAGGCTTTAATAGCATCATTTTCAAAAGTTTCGTAAAAATCGCCTACGCGGAACAGCAAAATTGCATCCGGATATTTATCTTTTACCTGATAATATTGTCGCATCAACGGTGTTTGAACAGCTTTCTTTCCCACTACAATCCTTTTTAGCCCCTCGGCGATCTCCAGGACCCGCTCGGTGCGCCCGGCCAGCTCCCGGTCGTGGGTGACGAAGATGAGCGCCGTGCCGAGCTCCCGGTTGAGTTCCTGGAGGAGCTCGAAGACCCGCACGGCCGTCTGCCGGTCCAGGTTGCCCGTGGGCTCGTCGGCGAGGATGCACGCCGGCTCGGTCACCGC
>JAWOEM010000091.1:0-10932 GCA_046482785.1 Salinivirgaceae bacterium | reverse complement strand
GCAATACTTTCAGACCAATCGGTGTAAACCATAAAAATCTCACGATTTTCTTGCTGAGTATCATTCTTCTCGGAGAAGTTGCACGATTGGAGTGCAACTAAAACGATACTAAATGAAATGGCGGATAGTATTTTTATTTGTTTCATTTGTTCAATATTTTTAATTCAACGTAGGAAAATGATCATCACTTTTACCTCCCATTACTTGAATAGAGCCTCTAAAAAGCCCAATGTTTGATTTCGGTCTTTTACCACAAGAACAGGAATGTTTTTTTCGTGTCCGGCAAGTTTTTCCGAAGTATTGTCTAACACGATATCAGCCAATGTAGATTTTATTTTGGAGCCGATCATAATTAAATCAGATTGACTACTAAGCGCCTGATTATACAATATTTGAGCTTCCTTACTTTCGGTATCGAGGGTTGAAGTACACGGGATTTGATCCGGATCGAACCCCACTTTTTTAGCAAATTTTTGATACTCTTTTTCGCTATGCTTTTCCACTTCTTGCTTTAACCTTTTTTCGGTTGCCGGATTATTCTGCGGGAAATATTTCAGCGGCAATTTATACACATGATGACATGTGATTCCAGCTTGGGTCGACTCCTGAATTTTCAGTGCCATTTTCATGGTAATACCGGTAATTTTGGTAAAGTCCATGCGTACCATAATATTTTCGATTTTGGGAAGTGTAGTTTCACTCACCAAAAGTACAGATGACGGTACTAAACTTAGAATTTTACGACTTACACCTCCTGCTCCCTGAAAACCAATTTTCTTACCAAGTAAGGTAAGTGTAATTTTTTGCTTACGTGCGTAATCTACAATGGTTTCTGTAGTATAACCCTCTTCAACCTCAACTTTTGTTTCTACAGTGTCTTTGTGCAGAAAATTTTGGCCGACTTTTTCCTGTACGTCTTCTTTAACAATATCACCCACAGACTCTTCCAAATCGGGAAACGACTCCAGCATTTCTTTGGGAATATCGTACGATCGTACAACATGCATAAACGTAATACTTTTGGGCTTAAACTGTTCAACCAAAAAATTACTGTAACGAATTAAGAAACTGTCCATATCTGTAAGGTCGATACAGACCAGTATATGATCAAAATGGTTCATAGTATGAATTTTTAAGTTTGTTTTGATGTGTCGTTCGATTTGCCTTTTTCTTTCCCTTGCTCGCGCTTGCGAATGAGGTTAAGAATAGTATCTTGATAATTTTTTCGATCAATGTCGCGCATTGATCTTTCCATATCTTCGTGCTCTTCTTTCAACCCTTTCAACAGGCTTATGGCCATAATTATTAGAATAATGGCAAAGGGTAATCCGGTAGATATGGCGGCCGTTTGCAAAGCGCCCAAACCACCACCAATAAGTAACACAGCGGCAACAGCCCCCTCAGTTAGCGCCCAAAAAATACGCTGCGCAACCGGGGCGTCGAGTTTTCCTCCTGCGGTTAAGCTATCGACAACAAGCGACCCGGAGTCAGATGAGGTTACAAAGAAACTAATAACCAAAACAACACCTACAATAGACGTAACGAATGAAAGTGGAAATTGCTCCAGCAAAACGTACAACGAGGTTGCGACATTTTCTGTTACTGCGGTAGTAATATCAGCCAATCCATTTAGCTCCAAAAACATGGCACTTCCACCAAAAGAACTCAACCATAAAAATGTAAGCAACGTGGGCACGATAAGAACACCAAGTACAAATTCTTTTAGCGTGCGTCCGCGAGAAATGCGTGCAATAAACATCCCCACAAAGGGCGACCAGCTAATCCACCATGCCCAATAGAATACTGTCCAGCCATTTTGCCAGCTCGACTGTTCATAGGCTTCTGTCCACGATGAAAGCTGGAAAAAACTCTGAACATACGAACCGGTATTTTGCACAAACGAATCAAAAATAAAAATAGAGGGCCCCACCAGTATCATAAACAGAAGGAACAATGCTCCAATGTACATATTCAGCTGGCTTAATCGCTTCACTCCACCATCGAGACCGGCAACAACAGAACCGGTAGCCGCTAATGTAATTAAGGTAATAAGCACCACCTGAGACGTAATATTATCGGGCAGTTCGAACAAATGTGCCAAACCGGCACTCACTTGCTGAACACCCATTCCGAGCGATGTGGCCAACCCAAAAAGCGTGGCCACTACAGCCAAAACATTGATCGCTTTACCCCATGGCCCGTAAATACGCTTACCAAGCAGTGGATAAAAAACAGAACTGATGGTGAGGGGTAACTTTTTGTTGAATGTGAAAAACGCAAGCGACATACCAACAAGGGCATAAATTCCCCATGCATGCAACCCCCAATGGAGGAACGTGACTCGCATAGACTCTCCGGCGGCTTCTACAGTACCTCCTTCTCCATGCGGAGGATTAGCAAAGTGGCTCAATGGTTCGCCTACACTCCAAAAAAGAATACCAATTCCCATTCCGGCACTAAACAGCATTGAAAACCATGCTAACATGGAGAATTCAGGTTTTGCCCTTTCTCCCCCAAGCCTTATTTTTCCAAATTTGCTAAACGCAATGTAAAACACAAAAAACAGGAAAAAATTTACTGATAAGATGAAAAACCAACCTCCATAATCAGAAATATTTGTCTGAATAGTGCTGAATACTTTGCTTATAGGTTTTCCAACAATAAGCGTGACAGCAATAAAAAGCACAATAAGCACAGCAGCAGGCCAAAAAACGGCCGAATCTACATCAAAATACTTTTTTGTGCTTTTCAGGTGGGCTTCTTTGTCAATCGGTTTGTTCTCTACATTCGCCATATATTTATATTTAATGATTGAAACAAATTGTTTTGGCAGTTGCCCTGCTAAAACGGGCTAATCATCACATAAGTCAAAAATAAACTCAACAAATCACACTGAAAAATAAGCTCACAGATATTATGTACATTAATTGGTAAAACCACCGTATTTACGTAAATCTTCGCGAGGATTAATACACATCACAGGAATTTTTGCACTATTGGCAATAATATATTGCTCGTTTGCACTCATAACATAGTCTCTCAGGCCAATGTTTTTTGTGGTCATCACCACGATCAAATCGGCATTTTGCTCTTTGGCAAAAGAGATTGTTGCATCGGCAAATTTCTCCTTCGATTGGTTTTCGAGAATTTGATAGTTAATATTATGTTGATTGAGTATCTTTTTGGCAAACATCAGATTTCGGTTAACGCGGATACGCAGGTGTTCGTCTTGCACGTTATCTTTAAAGAATAATATTTCGCTCCTGTAATATTTCGCTAAGTATATAACCCATGGGATCTGTTCTTTATTTTCAAGCTTAAAGTTAATGGGAACAACAATTTTGTTAAATGGACTTTCGTTGGGTGCCGACTGAACAACAACAAATGGCACCAACGAACCTGCGATAACTTTCAGCGCCCAGCTTCCGGTAAGCTTTTGCATTCCGCGTATACCGTGAGTTCCCATTATTACCATGTTGGCGTCGATTTCGGCGGCCACCTCACTGATAGTTGTAAAAATAGTTCCCTCTTTCACAATAACCGATGGTCTTACACTATGCCGAATATCGGTTTCGGCAGCTACCTCCTCTAGCTTTTTGGTAGCTTCGGCCGACTCCTTCCCATTTTTTACAATATGAATAAGAGCGATCTCATTATCTACGATCTTTGCGATGCGTATAGCGTGTTGTAGAGCCTGCTCCGACACCTCGGTAAAGTCCCAGGTCACCAAAATTGTTCTCTTTTCCATGGTATAATCCCTATAATTTATTTCAACGAAAATAATTAAATTTAACGTACTATCATATTTTTTTTACTATCGCCAGTAGCTTTTCCATAAGTAACGTATTTTGCCTTATGAAACAAAAATGGCTGAGAATCGACACAAACTGGAATAAAAAAAACAAAATCCGCAAGAATTTACCCCTTGAAAAATTAAATCCTTACGTAATTTAGGAAAACACTAAATTTGGAATGTCATTCATATTGCTAACCAAGATCGATTTAACTTTTAAACCTTAAACGATAATTATTACAAAAGAATTCAGCCTATTGTATATAGCCTATTTTGAAAGTACCATTTTCGATATATCTTTGCAAAAATGATAAAAACCAGATTACTACTCGAAAAACGACGAAATGGACAAATAATTGCTACAATTTCATTTTAAACATACCGCCAATCTTTGTTTTCTATGCTCGCGGATTTTGGGCTAAACTAAATAGCAAGTTATTTCGCAAGCCAATTAAGGAGACAAAGCAAATTCGACTATCTTTGTTCAGCACAAATGAATGGAACAAGATGCGTTATTTTTTCGTTCAGGAGTAAGGAGTATATAAAGTGTAGATGATAAATAAAGGAGAAGAAACGATGGATAAAATTCGCAATTTTAGTATTATTGCCCATATCGACCATGGAAAGAGCACCTTGGCAGATCGCATGTTGCAATTGACCAAAACGGTTGGGGAACGGGAATATCAAGATCAGATGCTCGACGACATGGACTTGGAGCGCGATCGTGGTATTACAATCAAAAGCCACGCTATACAAATGCGGCACACAAAAGAAGGTGTTGAATACAAACTCAACTTAATTGACACCCCCGGCCACGTGGATTTTAGCTATGAAGTATCGCGATCTATCGCTGCCTGCGAGGGAGCTATACTAATTGTAGATGCATCGCAGGGAATTCAGGCTCAAACAATTTCAAACTTATACATGGCAGTGGAGCACGATTTGGAAATTATTCCAATCGTAAATAAAATCGACCTGCCAAACGCAATGATTGAAGAGGTTAAAGAACAAATTGTGGATTTAATTGGGTGCGATCCCGACGATATTATTGAAGCATCGGGGAAAACAGGCGAAAATGTAGATTTAATATTGGATGCCATCGTCGATAGAGTTCCACCTCCCGAAGGTGATGAAGAAGCACCCCTTCAATGCCTGATTTTCGATTCTGTTTTTAATTCATACAGAGGGATTATCGCGTATTTCAAAATAAAAAACGGAACGCTCAGAAAGGGCGACCAAGTAAAATTCTTTAACACCGGACACGAATACAAGGCCGACGAAATTGGAATTCTCGGCATGACAATGAAACCTGAGAAGGAGCTGCGTGCCGGAAACGTGGGATACATCATTAGCGGTATAAAAGTATCGAAAGAGGTAAAGGTTGGCGACACGATTACACATCGCGACAATCCCTGCGCAAAGGCCATTGCAGGTTTCGAGGAAGTCAAGCCAATGGTATTTGCAGGAATTTACCCGGTAGATGCCGACGATTATGAAGATCTGCGCGCATCAATTGAAAAATTGCAACTAAATGATGCCTCACTGACATTCGAGGCCGAATCATCGGCAGCATTAGGTTTTGGTTTCCGTTGCGGATTTCTGGGTCTACTGCACATGGAAATTATTCAGGAACGCCTGGACAGGGAGTTCGATATGGATGTAATTACTACCGTTCCCAACGTTTCGTACAACGTGTATGTGCGCGACGGCTCGATAATGGAAGTGCACAACCCATCGGGTTTACCCGAAGCTACGCACGTCGATCGCATTGAAGAACCGTTTATACGGGCACAGATTATTACGCATGCCGATTACATTGGCCCAATAATGAAACTCTGCCTTGACAAGCGAGGTGAGTTGCAAAACCAAATTTTCCTTACAGGAAATCGTGTTGAAATAACGTTCCAAATGCCGCTTGCCGAAATTGTGTTTGACTTTTACGACAAGTTAAAAAGTGCCTCGCGTGGGTACGCATCGTTCGACTACCACACAACCGGCTACCGGGCGGCAAAATTGGTAAAACTCGACATTCTGTTAAACAGCGAAAGCGTAGATGCATTATCGACCCTAATACACGAAGCGAATGCGTATGATCTGGGTCGCAAAATGTGCGTGAAACTGCGCGAATTAATCCCCCGACAGCAATTCGATGTAGCCATTCAGGCAGCAATTGGCGCCAAAATTATTGCCCGCGAAACCGTTAAAGCTGTTCGAAAAGACGTAACGGCAAAATGCTACGGTGGCGATATTACCCGAAAAAGAAAGCTGCTCGAAAAACAGAAAAAAGGTAAAAAGCGCATGCGTCAGGTTGGCAATGTAGAAGTTCCGCAAAAGGCTTTCTTAGCAGTACTAAAACTAGATTAAAAATAGGTTCACCTAAACAAAATACATATCCGCTTGGCAATGAAAAATGCTAAGCGGATTTTTTTATGCTCCCAAGAAACGGAAAATAAAGTAACAATAAACGACTAGATAACTCAAGTAACAATAAATTGGTTACAATACTAGTTCACCTTCAGTGAATCGGGAATTTGAAGTTCTAAACGTTCAATATTCGGTTCTTCTTCAAAATCGATAAACGAAACAGTAACTCTGCGGTTAAATGCTCTTCCTTCGGGAGAATCTTTGCCGTTTATGCTATTTTGAGCTATTGGGTGGTCTTCACCTTTGCCCTCGGTCTGAATACGCGTTGGGCTAATTCCATTATCAACTAACATCTTCTTCACAAACGCCGCGCGCTTCTTGCTCAAACGGTTATTATACCAGCTTGGACCTTTCGAATCGGTATGTCCGGTTAACAAAACGTTGCACTCTTCGAACGTCTGCAAAACGCTAATTAAATCGCCAAGCGCTTCTGCCTCCACAGTACAATCATCGTATGGCATGAGTAGTTGCACAGGCACACGGTAAATTCGTTTCATTTTAATTTCGTCGATGGCCATCTCTTGCATACCCGGCTCATTGGCTTCGGCCTTTCCCACGGTAATAAATTGCTTTACGGCATCGTAACCATTGGCCTCAATATTTACTTCCAGCTCCTTTCCTTGCGAAGCGGCCAGTACAAACTTGCCCGTACGCGGATTAGGCGAATAAACACCAAAAAGCTCGCCTGTATTCTGGTCAAACACTGTAATTTCAGCATTCATAATCACCTGCCCCGATTCATCTTTTGCATAACCGGTATACACCATAAGGTTCGTATGGTCTTCGCCGGGCATTTCAATCATAAAAAGGTCGGTTTCTCCAAAGCTTTGTTCAGAAAAGGAGGAGTAATATCCTCGCTTCCCATCAGCAGAAACGGTAAAGCAAACATCATCGGAAGTACTATTAATTGGGTATCCAATATTAACTGGCTTTCGCCATGAATAATCTCCCATTCGAACAGCAACAAAAACATCGAGCCCACCCATAGAGCGATGGCCGGACGAAGAAAAATACAACCTTTTATTATCAGGATGTAAAAAAGGAGTATCCTCATCATACGGAGTATTAATTTCAGGACCAAGGTTTTCGGGTTCTCCCCAGTATCCATTGGGCAACTTTCGAGTTACGTAAATATCAAGTCCGCCGTACCCACCAGGGCGGTTACTAGAGAAGAAAAACTCATTTTTATCTACAGAAAAGCAACCGTGTGTTTCTTGCTCCAACGAGTTAATGACATCGGGCATCAACTCCGGGGTACTCCAACTTGCACCATCAAATTCTGAGATATACAAATTACCGTCGCCACCATCGTTTCGGTATAGAACAAGTGTATTCCCATCGAACGACAAACTAACGCTGGCTTCGTGCCCGGCGGTATTTATTGACGACATTCTTTCGGGTTCTCCCCAAATTTCACCTTCCTTTTTGGCAATAAACAAATCGTCGGAGCTTTCAAGGCTGGCTTTCTGGTCTCCGTTCCTATTGCTAGTAAAAATAAGTGTAGTTTCGTCGCCGGAAACAACCGGCCCATATTCAATTGCTCTTGTATTAATGCCCTCTGGCAAATGCTGTATCTTTACATCAATTGGCTGACTTACTAATCGAGCAGCATTATTTGTAAAAGCCAAATAACGGTCTATTTCATCAAGAAATTGTTCATCGACCATTTTTTCAACATCACTACGAAACTGCTGAAAAAGCTTTTCAGCTTCAATAAACTGATGGTTATGAAAATATGCTTGTGCCAAAAAGAAAGGTGTTTCAAAAGGAGCTGATTTATCCTCATAATCATTTGGATCGTAGCCTTTTGATGCCTTTTCGTTAGCTTTACGTAAATAACTAACAGCCTGATCTTTATTTCCGTTTAAATTCAAAAAACAGAAACCCAGTTTAAACTGCACGTTTCCATTCTCCGGCTCCATTTCATTTAACTTTTGCAGCAATGGTAAGGCAAGTGCGTAATTCATTTCCTGAATATGCGCTTCGGCCGCAAAAAAGGTTGTACGGAATGCTTCCTTCTGCCCATAAACTCCTGAATTTACCGCTAATACAGCAGCAGACAGTACAAAAAACACGAAATGCTTCATATATTGTTCTTAAAATAATAAATAACTTGTTTGAAAGCTCCAACGGAGAGTGAAGAACACCTTGCTTATCGCTAAACCTTTTCCTTTTGGTAATAGCTGCCCAAAGCTACAGACAAATTTGTCACAAACCGAAAAATACAGGGGTAGTTTTGTTAATGAAGTTTTAACTAACGGCATTTTTCAACAAAAAGAAGAAAAACCAAACACTTTTTGTGAATGCATAATTTTATGCTCACAAATTCGTACATTGTATGCCCATTTTCAATTTAACGAAAACAACCACAAAAAAAAATACTATCATGCGACTATTTATCACTATTCTTGGCGTTTTAGCGGCAATAATTGCCCATCCACAAGAACTAACTATTTATGAAATTCAGGGTGGAGCACCATCAAGCCCCTATGTTAACCAGCTTGTTTCCACAAAAGGAATTGTAACCGCCACTTATCCACAGGGTTACTTTATACAGGATGGCGATTCGGCATATAGTGCCGTGTATGTGTTCGACAATCAACATTTCCCAGCCCCCGGCGATTCGGTTATGGTACACGGTAGGGTTGCTGAACACTACCAAATGACCGAATTAAAAGAAATAGATGGTTTTCAGATTACCAGCTCAGGCAATCCGGTTCCTGAGCCCATTTTAATAGGCACCGGCGATGCCGCCGAGCAATGGGAAAGTGTATTTGTATACGTTGAAGAAGCTTTGTGTACAAATACCGATTTGGGCTATAATCAGTGGCAAATAAACGATGGCTCCGGCGAACTAATGGTTAGCAACCTCGGAGTAACATACGACCCTACATTAGGAGTAAAGTATTCAATTCGCGGACCATTAAATTTTTCATACGACGATTTTAAAATTGAACCCCGCACCATAGACGATATTCAGATTGATGAACCTGTATTTTTTACCCAAGCGCCATCAGTTACAACTATTGAGCAAACAAGCATTTCTTTTGTGTGGGGCACTAACACTAATGCGAGTACAGAAGTGGCATACGGACTTACTCCCGACCTTGAAGCAGGCGTCATCACGATAAGTGAACTGAATACAACCCACGCCATAACCCTCGACAACTTAGAGGCCAATGAGTTTTATTACGTTAAACCCTTTTCGGTATTTGAAGCCGACACTACAATTGGCAGTCAATTTATGGTGGCAACAGCGTCGACATCAACAGGAGAAATGCGTTGCTATTTTAATCACTCTGTAAATACCGATGTTGCCTGGCAAGAATCGACTCATGCAACAGGGTCGAGCGATTTTACCGACACCATTATCAGCTATATCAATAAATCGCAAAACACGCTGGACATTACCATGTACGACATTATCGACACTTCGGAAAACGAGGTAACACGCATAATGGCAGCCATTAACGAGGCTTACGATCGTGGTGTAGCCATTCGGTATATTACGGATGATACTCCCGAAAATATTTTATTAGAAAATTTGCACGACGAAATACAGGTGTTGCGAGGCAATAGCGAGGCCATTATGCATAACAAATTTATGATTGTAGATGCAAATAGCATTGAGAATAGCTGGGTATTAACCGGCTCAACAAACCACACAACTTCCAATTTGTCGAAAGATTACAACAATATTATCTGCATTCAGGATCACCAATTGGCAAAAGCCTACGAACTGGAATTTAACGAAATGTGGGGAGGAACCGACCTTACACCCAATTCGGCTGAAGCACTTTTTGGCGCTGATAAAACCAATAATACCCCTCATGTATTTTCGATAAACGGAATTCGTGTAGAAAGCTATTTTTCGCCGTCGGATAATACAACCCGACAAATTGCAAAAGTTATTGACAATGCTACAGAAACGGTACATTTTGGCGTGCTTGTATTTACAGAAGATGCACTGGGTACAGCCATCTTAAATGCTCACAACCGCGGACTTACAATCAATGGAATTGTGGATTACGTGGACTATTCGGGTGATGAATTTCACATGCTTTTAAACCAAGGTGTTGATGTGGTTAATTACATTAATGAAGATGGCTCGGAGTGGCCGATTGGAGCTACATTTCATCATAAATATGCTCTAATCGACCAAGATACTGACGATGCAGTGCTAATTACCGGATCACACAATTGGTCGGCCTCAGCTGAAAGCCGAAACGATGAAAATACGCTGATTATTTATGATCGGCGTATGGCGAACATGTACTATCAGGAATTTGCACAACGATTTGCCGAACAGAAAGCACTTCTGGGGATAACTGAAACTGAATTAGGTCAATCGTGGAAAATATATCCAAACCCATCGGCAAACACCTTTACAATTGACACGAAAAACGCCATGCAAAATTACCAATACCGCATTATTGATTTGCAAGGAAAGGTTGCACAAGAAGGAAACCTAATTTCAGGCAGTACCGTAACGCACAATTTGGCGCAAGGTGTGTATTTTGTACAAATCAAATCTAACAAAGGCACAAGAATAGCAAAACTAATGGTGAAGTAAAACGTTGCCAAAATAACTACTAACAAAAAGAGTGGGTACTGTGCCCGGTCTTCTTTGTTTCGATAAATCTGTATTTACCCAAAGTCCTAAATATTTTAATTGGTGCAGAAGGATAGACTTTTCTACAAAACTGAAATTCTTC
>JAWOEM010000061.1:0-5369 GCA_046482785.1 Salinivirgaceae bacterium | reverse complement strand
CGCTAATGATTTATTACATGGGTAGAGGCAAAAAGCAGGAGCGTTATTCATACTGGCAAATGGCCGGTAATAGTAGCGACAAACGCACATGGTTTAACACTTCTATACTACCCACAGCGCTAAAATCATACCGATCGGTTCGTTTTAAAACAATTGTTTCAGAGGCGGTTACTCCATGCACAAATGTGTTTACTATAGTAGACACTTGTAGTTGTTTGCCTTGCAATGAAATTGGAGTGTTTCCCTACCATGGCGATTTTGTTATGGGTATTCAAACTTCATGGCCGGAAGGTTACCGTTCGCCCATTCTTGAGCATATTGGCTCCGCCGTAAAAACAAAAAAGATATGCTTCTCCTTAGTTGATGTTGTTAACAAAGCTAATGCTGTGTTTGGCACGATATCCGAAAAAAAGTCAGCATTGTTTCCAGTGATTTTATTTGCTAAGTGACTCCTGATTTTAGGCTATTTCGCTGCAATTCTCTTGTAAAGCACCATTATTTTGTTGCTGAGTGCTTCCCAACTTAGTTCTTTTTTTCGGTTTCTGATGTTGTTCGCAAAAGTGGTTGTATCGCTGTTAAAGAAGGTTTCTATGCCGGTTTGAATTGCGTCTGTCTTGGGGCGATCGATGATTAACCCCGTTTCCCCATCAATAACCATCTCTTTTAGACCACCTACGTCGGTTGCCAACATGGGGACTTCAAAATGGTAGGCTATAGAAGTAATGCCACTTTGGGTAGCCGATTTGTATGGTAATACGCAAACATCGGCAGCCGAGAAAAAGAGTGGCACTTCGCCATCGTCGATGTACCGCACAAATGGGTGAATGCGGCTTTTGTTTTTATTTGCATCGATGCGTTTTTGGTAAGGCTCAAAACTTCCATAGCTTTCGCCGGCAATCAATAATTGATATGTTTCATTGAGGTTGCCAAAGGCTTCAATTAGTAGGTCGAGGCCTTTGTATTCGCGAATAAATCCAAAAAACAGGATAGTCTTTTTTGAGGGATCAATACCCAGTTTTTGTCGTGCTTCTTTTTGTTCCAGCGGCTTTCCGAAATGGTCGTATAACGGGTGATGCTGAAATTCGTAGGTTGCATCGGGTTTAAGAATTAGTAAGTCGTTCTTTACTTGCTCCGACATTACAATAAAACCATCTATTCTTTTGAGAAAATACCGCAAAAACGGCATGTCAAAAAAGCGCTTTTCGTGTGGAATAACGTTGTCGAGTATGGCAATGGTTTTGGTTTTTTTATGCAAATGTGATGCAATGTACCCCAGCGACGGGCCAAAAAACGGAAGCCAGAATTTCATTAAAAGCAGGTCGGGCGATATTTTTTTGATACGCTTTGCAGTACGCAACCAGCTAATGGGGTTAACGCTATCTAACCATTGTTTGGTTTCAATCTTATCTGCGTTGTCATTTTCTGTAACGTATTGGGTTTGCCCCGGAAACAATATTTCGGGATATTGTCGTTTAAATGTTATGGCATCTACCTTATGGTTTTTCTCAAATTCGCGATACAGCAACGCGTTAAACTGCGCTATTCCGCCGCGAAAAGGAAACATGGTGGATAAAAATGAAATTTTCATTTTAAATTGGGTTTTTAGGTGTTAAACCAATTAGAGTAGCTTTTTTAATTCGCCAAAAATTGTTTGGGGTGCTATATCGCGCATGCAGCTCCGAGTGCGCGTGCAATTGCTTCCGTAGTAGCAGTCGCAACCTGTTTCCGGCTCCACAATTACTCCACGTCCGTAAAGTTCAAATTCATGTTTGTTGAAAATGTTGTTCATCAGCACCATTGGCAATTTATGTGCTACGGCAATATGCATCATCATGCTCACTTGCGTTACTACTGCGTCGAGGTTGGCAGTAAGCGCGAAAAACTCCTCTAACGAAAATGTTCCCGGGTACCAAGCTGTGGTTTTTTTAGCCAGCATTGCATTTTTCCGATCTTCTTGTGGCCCGCCCAAGAGTACAGGCAGTATGGCCTTTGAGTCGAATAAGTTAATAAGCTCAACCCAATACTCATCGGGCCACAGGCGTGTGAGCCAGCGGTTACCACAACCGGTGTTTAAACCAACTATTTTCCGGCCATTAGCCTTTGCTTGCAGTTGGTCTGCCCATTTTTTTGCCAATGTTTTGTTATAGTTAAGCAGGTACTCTTCGTAATTAAATTCCAAATGGCAAATATCGAAAATTTCCTGTGGATACGATTTGGTGTTTTTTATACTAATGTGATCGAAGAGCCCGGTAATTATTTTATGTTCAGCCGCTTGTGTGGCTGCTGCCAGATGTCCGTCCTCCCAAATGTAACCATGCTTTTCCGATGCTTGTACTTCGCTCAATAGCAGGCATGCCTCTTCTTCCTTATCTAAATTAATGGCAATATCGAACCGTCTGTTTCGGATGATACTTAAATTAAATGCCGTTGGCTTAAAAATATTTTGTATTACATCGCGTGGAAGCACATCGGGAAAGTCTGTAAGCCATGTGAAACGGGCTGTAGGATATAGCTCTCTGTATTTCACTACAAGAGGCGTAGTGCGAATTACATCGCCCATTGCACCCAGTTTAATAATTAGAATATTTTTTTCGGCAGTTTGGTAATGCGAGCAATTGTTGCACTGCACTCCGTGTTTTTTGTTTGGTTTACACGGAATAGTTCCTTTAAAATGGATGCAATCGAAATTTACCTCAGACAAGTTCATAATAAGCATTTATCGATGGTTGGAAACCCACAAAATTAGTAAAATAGGTGGATTAATCAACGGCGACCTGCGAGATTGTGTTAAACCTGCCTATTTCATTACAGTTCGTAGATTTCGCAAGCACTTAATTTTGTGCTTGCTGATTTTGAGATCGGAATGAGTAGGTTCGGCACAACGAATTTAAAATGTTAACTTTGCACCAAAACCGATACCGATATGATAAAGAAAGGATTTGCCAGCGACAATAACTCCGGCGCTCAGCCACAAATACTTGCCGCAATGATTGAAGCCAATCAGGGGCACGCTACCGGATATGGCGATGATGATTATACTCGTCGAGCTACAGCATTATTTAAAGAACATTTTGGTGACGATGTAGACGTGAATATCGTTTTTAACGGCACAGCTGCCAATGTGTTAGGAATAATGGCGGCCGGAAGATCGTACAATTCAGTTATTTGTACCGATACAGCTCATATTAATGTAGATGAATGCGGTGCACCTGAAAAAATAACAGGTTCGAAAATTATTGCCGTACCACATGAAAACGGAAAGCTTGTACCCGAAAGAGTAATGGCTCATTTGCATGGATTTGGGTTTGAACACCATTCGCAGCCGGGAATTTTGAGCATTAGTCAGGTAACAGAAATGGGCACGGTTTACTCCCCCGATGAAATTCGTGCCTTGGCCGATTTGGCACATTCGCATGGTATGATGCTGCATATGGATGGAGCACGAATTGCCAATGCGGCGGCATCACTCAATTTGCCTTTTCGTAAATTTACCCGCGACTGCGGCGTCGATGTGCTCTCTTTCGGAGGCACGAAAAATGGCATGATTATGGGCGAAGCGCTGCTTTTTTTCCACGAAGAGTTTGCACAAGGCTTCAAATATCTGCGCAAGCAACATATGCAGCTCTTTTCGAAAATGCGATTCATATCTGCTCAGTTTACTGCCTATTTTAAAGACAATTTGTGGCTCACATCTGCTATGCACTCAAATAAAATGGCGCGATTGCTGGAGAAGAAACTGGAAGATATCGAACAGGTACAAATTACACGACCCGTAGAGGCAAACGGTGTGTTTGCTATTATTCCAAAACATTGGATTGCCCCATTACAAAACAAATACTACTTCTATATGTGGGATGAGGCGGCCAACGAGGTGCGTTGGATGTGCTCGTTCGATACTACGGTAGACGACATCGAACTTTTTGTGGCCGAAATTCGAAAATTGGCACAAAATGGATGACGCATATCCCTTAAAATACAGTAAAAAATACCCTTTTAACCGATACACCGATTATTTACAATCGGTGTTTGGCAAACGCATGCAAAAAGTGTCTATCGATGCCGGTTTTACCTGCCCGAATATTGATGGAAACATTGGTCATGGTGGCTGCATATACTGCAATAATGCCAGTTTTAACCCCAATTACCACTCCGAAGCCAACGATATTTTTAAACAAATAGACCAAGGCATATCGAAATTTATAAGACGCAATCCTGATATTGGGTATGTTGCTTATTTTCAGTCGCATACAAATACATATGGCAGAATCGACGAATTACGGGAATTGTACGAAAAGGCAGCCGAACATCCCCAAATTGAAGGACTAATTATTGCGACACGTCCCGATTGTATTGGAGCGGAGGTTTTGGAGCTTTTGGCATCAATAAATAAAAAGCTTTTTGTTGGTGTTGAAATTGGTATTGAATCGACCAATAATGCCACGTTGAAGCGCATTAATAGGCGTCACACATTTGAACAAACGATCGATGCTATTTACCGTATAAAGGAAGCAGGCCTGCATTTGGGCGGACATGTAATACTGGGTTTGCCCGGCGAAACGGAAGTGGATATTCTTGAACATGCAAAAACGCTGAGCAATATGCCTTTAGATACCATGAAGTTGCATCAATTGCAGATTATTAAAAATACAGCATTGGCAAATTTATACCGCCAAAGTCCGGAAACCATTCCGCTTTTTGCACTTGAAGAGTACATTGATTTATGTATTCGGTTTGCCGAACTTTTATCGCCCGATATGGTTATTGAGCGATTTGCATCGGAGTCGAAAACCGAATTGTTGGAAGTAGAAGTGTGGCAAGGAGTTAAGAATCATCAGCTGGCCGACTTTATAACCAACGAAATGAAACGCCGTGGTACATGGCAGGGAAGAAATTTTAAGGCAGTAAGAAATTGCACAGAAAAATAATGAATATTGCTGCATTCTTATGGCGTTGACTAAGCCAATTATCCGGTTTGATTACAATACGTTATCGAAAGTAGGTGATTTTCTAAGTCGGAATTTGGGAGGTAATTGATCGATAGCGGGTTTAGGTTTTTATGTTTATCGGAAATAGAAATAGTGCTATGTAAAAAATGGGTGTGTTAATCAAATAAGCCAATAAAAATGAATCTATTAAACGCAAAAAAACGTATCTTGCATATTGCAAAAAGTAAATCAATTTTGTAAATAAAAACCAATCAGATATGAATAAAGCTATTTTTACCTTAACGTTGCTGCTTTTGGCAAACTTTTCCATGTTCGTTATGGGGCAGGGGAGTAAGGACGTTGACCTAAGTATTAGTGAGGTTTGGCCTGCCCTGAAAGGCGATATTCCTAATGCCTCCATTTCCGATGCAACATACACTTATT
>JAWOEM010000052.1:0-11246 GCA_046482785.1 Salinivirgaceae bacterium | reverse complement strand
ATAAACATAAACATATGAAAATATATAAAATATTTCTTGTAGAAGACGATATCAACTTCGGAACCGTTTTGCGTTCTTATTTAGAAATGAATAAATATAGCGTTACATGGGTTGATGATGGACAGTATGCCACGGAGCATTTTCGGGAGCAAAATTACGACATTTGCATTTTAGATGTGATGTTGCCCAATGTGGACGGATTTACCATTGCCCGTAATATTCGAAAAATTAATCCGCACATTCCATTTATATTTTTAACAGCCAAATCGTTGAAGGAAGATATTCTGGAAGGGTTTAAAATTGGAGCCGACGACTATATTACAAAACCATTCGACTCTGAAGTATTGCTGTATAAGATTAAAGCTATTTTACGCCGCAAGTCCATTGAACAGGATGATACCCGTATGTTGGAAATTGGGAAATATACCTACAATACAGCTCAGCGAATATTAAACTATGGCGATAAACAGCAAAAACTTAGTCCGAAAGAAGGGGCATTACTGCAACTGTTTGCCAATAACATGAATAAGGTTGTGAATCGGGAACTTGCTTTACGCGAAATATGGGGCGAAAGCTCCTACTTTACCACCCGCAGCATGGATGTTTATATTACAAAACTGCGCAAAAACCTGAAAGAAGACCCAACACTACATATTGAAAATGTTCATGGAAGTGGGTACGTATTACGGCATCTAACGGAGGCATAAAATCCGCAATTTGTTACTGCTGTGGATGGCAAAAATGCACAAATTCATGCTGTTTTGCCGGCCACTTTCTTGTGCGTACGAGTTCTCCTTGTTTTGGAGTGTTTTTTTTGCTTTCTTGCATAGTCGACATAAGCAATTGCCATAGAGATAATTATTACGTAAAACATACCTGTGAATTTTAAGTTTGACTTAATTATTTGGTTACAGCAACAAATTTACTACCTTGCACAAAGCATGTAAAGCCTTTTAAGTAAATGTTTTACCAAGCCAAGTAAAATTAAGCAAACTTAATTTTACTTAATTCCACTTAAATAGTTTTAAGTTGACTTAAAATTGCTTAATTTTGCTTAAAATAATCAGGTATGCTTCAATTTCAATTTAAAAAGCCACTTCCCCAAGTGCTTTCCCGGATGCTTTTACGCACATTTCCGGGGATTGATAAGGTGTGGCTAATTGCCGAAGATACTGATAAAGAGAACTTTGCTCTATACGAAACCAATCAAAACGCAGAAAAATCTCAACTTGTAGAAGAGGTTGAAATAAAGAAAAACAACTATCTTAATAGCAAGTACTTCTATCGATGGATTAGTTTAAATGAAACACCATTAAGCGCTGATAAAGAAGTACGTATGCAATATAATATTTTTGATGAGTACAAAAACCGTATTTTACACCTCTACCTCCCTCCGGACGAAGGCGAATTTATGGTATTTTACATCTTTTTTAACGAGAAACAAGCTGTTAGTGGCCCCAATACCGATAGCCGCTTAACGACCGAAAATAAACAGTTTATTGCCCACACCATCTATAATCTTCTTGTTGAATACCGAAAAGGCTTGCTCGACGACCAAAAAGTAGCGCGAAATTTGCAAAAAATTCAGCACCGCATGGCTCACAACAACAATAGTGGTCATTTGGAAGCATTTGTAAAATCATATATTGACGATTATTTGGAAAAGGCTTCGGAGATAAATGGTGTCCGAATCGATATTGCAGTCAATGCCGTTGAGCGCTTGTGTCGCCAACAATTAACACCGCAAAAACTTACCGAATTGCTCGACGAGGCCATTGCTTGGTTGTTGAACTTTAATCGTGTGGGTCAATCGCATTTTACCATTGAAAGCATGCATATAGCTGAGGAGCCTAAAGTTGATGGAAATAAAGAACTTATATCAGACCAGCTACACGAAGAAAAGTACAATCGCACGTACGATCTTTTGGACAAAATAGAAAAGGCAGCACTCCGTGTAATTAATACCGGACAAAAACTTACGGGCGTTAATGTGGGGCAAGCATTCGAAACCCCAATTTCGGCACCGGCCATTACCGATGCCCTGCGTAAGCATGCCGGTAAAATACGTACTTTGGCGCGCATCTACCCCGATCGATGGCCAATTATTCGTCATCAGTTTAAGTCGCTGCAAAACATCTTAGAAAACGACGATTCCACTTCGGCACAAAGTGCCTAAATGCACTAATTCCATCAAAATCACAAAGGTGAAAGTTTCATATTTAGGTTTTACCCAAAATCCGTAAGAAAAAAAATGAGTAAACCCCGCTGTATTATTGCTTGGTTGGGGTAAACCAACATGGTATGTACCTTGCGAAAATTTTAGTACTTTTGACCGCATAGCATACGAACAAACACTTCAACTATGAAGCACCTACTCTATTATACGTTTATACTTTTTATTTTTTTGGGATGCGCTAGCGGTAATCAATACAAGAAACTCGATAAAAAATATTCGGCTTCGCAATATGAAAAGGTTCTTTCCAAAGCCGACCGATACATTCGAAAAAATCCCGCCGATCCGGTTCCATTCTACTTCAAAGGGTTAACCAATTTGTACCTCTATAAGCAAAAGAACGATCCACAAAAGCTGGCTTCGGCATTACAAAATATTCATCGGGCGCAACAAAAAAATACACCCGACTACCTTAAGAACGACCTTAATAATTTGATTCGGGAAGCGCTCACGATAAGCAGAGAAAAGATGCCGGAATTGGAGTCACAATCACCACTTATTGCACAGAAAATTCACACGTTAACGAAGGAAATAACTAATTATTCGCCTGCCAAAATCACCTATAATGAGCGGGACACCCCTACTTTTGATGAGCGTTCATCGAAAGTCCCATCGGGAAAGCGAAAAGATGTGGTTCGCGAATCGAAAAAATACCTTGGTACGCCCTATCGCTACGGGGGAACTACGACCAGAGGGTTTGACTGTTCGGGATACACACGCCATGTGTTCGAAAATATAGGAATTAACCTGCCAAGAACAGCGGCGGAACAAGCTTCGGCAGGAAAAAAAGTAAAAGAAAAGCATGTGCAGCCTGGCGATCTGGTATTTTTTACGAAGAATAAAGGTTTTGGATCTATTAATCATGTGGCAATTGTTTTAGAGACTAATCGGCACGGGATTCAATCTGTTATTCACAGTACCAGCCGAGGCGTCGTAATCGACACAAATGATAGTGGAAGTTGGAAAAGTTATTGGTTACCCCGTTTCAGCAAAATTGCTACGTTTTTTAACGACTAAATATGCAGATTGTATCCCTCAGTAAATACCATTTTGGCACAGGATATCCCCACTTTTTATGCTGGCACTGGAAACATAAAAAAAGCGACGAGCTATTGAAGCATCTTGTTAACATACTCGGGTAGCGAAAACCCGGCCATGTGTGTGGCATAATTATAGTATTTTGTGTGTTTTTGCGCCGTAAAAAGCTCGGTTTTCTGTTTATCAATCTTCAGAGGATCGCAGTTTTCTGGCAAAATAACCTGAAAAGACCATATTCCAGATGGAAAAGTGGGTACATTAAACAAAATGGTATGCTTTCTGGAATTTCCGAAAACATGTTTCAGGTTGCCATCGATGGTTACAAAGTCTTTTTCGCTAAACTTGGGCGATTCTCCCTGAACAACCATGGCGCCATCTGCAGATAAAATACGCTTGCAATGGTCGAAAAAACTACGGAAATACAAAGGTGATAAATGTCCCGAACTATGCGGTCCATCAATAATAATAAGATCGTAGGCATCAGCAGTTATTTGTTTCACAAATTCCAATGCATCATCAATAATCAAGTTTAATCGCTTATCGCGATAAGCCACCGACAAAAAAGGCAAATAGTGCTTCGAGGCCTCTACAACTAACCGATCAATTTCTATCAAATCGACTTGCTCGATTTGCGAATGCTGGAGCACTTCCCTTGCCGTACCACCATCGCCGCCGCCAATAATTAATACTTTCTTAATGGTATTGCAAATTTGCAAAACCGGATGTGCAATCATTTCGTGATAATGATACTCATCTTTTTCGGTGCAAATAATTCGATTACCCGACGTTAAGGCCTTTCCATAGGCGTATGTTTCAATTATCCGTATGCGATTATAATCCGATTGTTCATCGAACAGTACTTCGCCGGTGTAGCGCAAAGAAAGGGCTTGGCCTTTATCGCGATCGGTAAACCAAATATTGCGTTTAAACCGTGGCGTAACCTTTTGCTGGGTTTCGATTCGCACATCGCTGAGCTTAAGTTCCGGATCGAGCAAATGAAGCGTTCCGCGACGCATTTCCAGCGCCGAATAATTTCGGGCTTTCAAGGCCGATTTTAAATAATCGAATGCAATCCAAGGCTTTACCATACCTCCACATGTAAACAAATCGACCGCTGCATAACGGTACTCCGGCCAAGTGTGAATGGCTAAATGACTTTCCTGTATAACCACCACACCCGAAACTCCCAAGGGCGAAAAATGGTGAAACGTAGCATTAATAATTGTAGCTGAAGAACGCTCGGCAGCTTGCACCATATGTTCCTCTATGGCCTGCACGTCGTCGAGCATTTCTGCACTGCATCCTGTAAATTCTACCAATATGTGTTGTCCGAGCGATTCCATCATTATGGCCAAAAGTAATGAAAAATTCGTTTTTTTTGCGGCAATTTGTTAATTTCGTAACCATCTTTAAAACTCAATGCCGTGTATAAAATTTTAATCGTAGACGACAATCATCATTTCTCCAAAGCCTTATCTTATTTGTTAAAAGATATTTATGGAGAGCGAATTCAATTTATTCGTGCCGTTTCTAACGGACAAGAGGCCGTTGAAATTACAAAAAAAGAGAGTTTCGATATCATTTTCATGGATGCCGATATGCCGGTAATGAATGGTATTGAGGCTACCCGACAGATTATTGACAAAAATCGGTTTGTGGTGGTAGTTGCAGTATCGTTTCATCAGGAAATGGAGTACATACAAGAAATGCTCGAAGCAGGTGCTCGTACCTATATAATAAAAGAAGATATGGATGGTAAATCGATATCGGATTGTTTTAAACTCATTAATTAATTATACACAAAACAATATGTTAAATACAATATCAAATATTAGTCATTTAGACAGCAATAATTTTTTTCTGCTATCAGGGCCATGCGTTGTTGAGAACGAAGACGTGACTATGCGCACGGCCGAAAAGCTGAAAGAAATAACCGACAAACTGGCCATTCCTTTCATTTTTAAAGCGTCGTACCGCAAAGCCAATCGCTCACGTTTAGATAGTTTTATGGGTATTGGCGACCAAGAAGCTCTGAAGATACTCGAAAAAGTCAAAAACACATTGGAAGTACCCATTGTAACCGATATTCACCTGCCCGAAGAGGCGCAAAAGGCAGCACAAGTTGCCGATATTTTACAAATTCCTGCCTTCCTTTGTCGGCAAACAGATCTTTTACAAGCAGCAGCCGAAACCGATAGAGTTGTAAATATTAAAAAAGGGCAATTTTTAGCTCCCGAATCCATGAGCTTCGCCGCTCAAAAAGTAATTGATTCAGGCAATTCGCGTGTAATGCTCACCGATCGGGGAACGATGTTTGGTTATGGCGATTTAATTGTCGATATGCGCGGAATACCGAAAATGCAACAATTGGGTTATCCGGTTGTGATGGACATCACCCACTCGTTGCAACAGCCCAATCGTACTTCAGGCGTTACCGGAGGCGAACCCGAAATGATTGGCACCATTGCGCGTGCCGCCGTAGCAGTTGGTTGCGATGGTATTTTTATGGAAACGCATCCCAATCCGGCCGATGCCAAAAGTGATGGTGCCAATATGCTCCATTTGAATAATGCCGAATCGATGCTTCGTACGCTGGTTAATATTCGATCGTGCATTCAATCATAGAAATTAAGCCTAGATTTCTTCGTTGCGAACTTTTTATTGAGGAGAAGTGCGTTTGCAGTTATCTTTTTCTCATTTTTTCAGCTTGATCAAAATGGTGTAAATCAAACCACTAAAGGCATACAGAAAAATAGTTTGAAAAAAAAGCAATCAAAAGTTTTGGCAGAAACAATTAATGCACTACTTTTGCAACCGCATTACAGAAATGAACGACTCAGTAGCTCAGTTGGTAGAGCACGTCCCTTTTAAGGATGGGGTCCAGGGTTCGAGCCCCTGCTGAGTCACAAAAAGCGACAATACTTTTAAAGTTTTGTCGCTTTTTTTTATGCTTCATCCATCGTGCAAACGAGCCTGTTTTTACCCAAAAGTTCCATATGCTGGAAAATTATAATTACAGTATGTCTTCGGAATTTAGGCCTAAAACGAAAGTGAATCGAACGTTTTGTGTTTTTTTACAAAATAACTCCACAAAATACTTTTAGAGAATATTTCTGGGTGCTTAGCAAGGCTTTTTTGCTCGCCCAAAGTTGATTTTTTGTAGTGTTTTCGCATTTTATAATAGGCAAACCGTGCTTTAAAAACCTGTGCAAAAAGATTTGGTTGTCCTTTTAACACATACAAAAATGCCGAAAGCGTATCGAGAATAAATCGAGTGAACATGATACCGAATCGTTCATTGGCCGGTACGTTTTTGTAGAGCAGTACCAGATTATTTCGATAATTGAGAAATAATTTTCGAGGCGAATTATTGGGTAATGTTCCTCCGCCAACGTGGTAAACAGTGCTTTGTGGAATGACTTTTATCTGAAAGTTTCGATTTTTCAGTCGCCAGCATAAATCAATTTCTTCCATATGTGCAAAAAAACGCGCATCGAAACCACCGACAGCATGAAATTGCTTTGCGTCAATAGCCAAGCATGCCCCGGTAGCCCACATGATAGAAACGGGGTCGTTGTACTGGCCCCTATCCTCCTCCAGCGTATCGAGTATGCGTCCGCGACAAAACGGATAGCCAAATTTGTCGATGTATCCACCACTGGCTCCTGCGTATTCAAATGCTGTTTTATTATGATATGCCAATATTTTTGGCTGAACAGCTGCTACTTGGTCATCGTTTTCGAGTGCACTAAGTAGCGGAGGCAACCAGTTGGCGGTAACCTCTATGTCTGAGTTTAGTAAAACGTAATACGTTGCCTCTATTTGCTCCAAAGCCTTGTTGTACCCTCCGGCAAAACCGTAATTCTGATCTAACTCAATTATGCGTAGTTCCGGATAATGAGCTTTTAACCAATCAACAGAATTATCAGAAGAAGCATTATCAGCAACAATCACCTGATTTGCCGATGCATCGGTATGCCGCAAGACCGATGGCAGAAAATCGGCCAACATTTGTTGTCCGTTCCAATTCAGTATTACAATAGCTGTTTGAGGAGCAGTATTTTTGTATTTTTGTCCTGTCATTTGATTTGGTTTATCATTTGCGGTTTGTCAAACAATGGTTTTATTCGTATTTTACTTCTTACGTGGAGTATTTATATAAACCCATCGAAAAACACAAAACTAATATTTTATTAAGCAGTTTGAATCATTGTATGCAAATAAACGTTATATTAAATGCGCTTTTGACATCAATTTACAATAAAAAAACAGACTAAATGGATTTTACCCAACAGGAAATAGATCATATACAAATCGAGTTTAATAACCTCAAGCAAAAGGCTGTAAAATCACGCAAAAAAGAAAATGTAGAGCTCATTGAGCAAGCATTTGATTTTGCCTACAAGGCGCACTATCCGGTACGCCGAAAATCGGGAGAGCCATATATTTTACATCCCATTGCTGTAGCTACTATTGTTGCAGATGAAATAATGCTGGGCACAACTTCAATTATTACAGCATTACTACACGATGTAGTTGAAGATACCGAATACACAAGTGAAGATATTGGTCAGTTTTTTGGCCCTAAAGTGGCTTCCATGGTTGAAGGGCTAACAAAAATGTCGGGTGTTTTTAATCATCGCTCATCCCTACAGGCACAAAATTTCAGAAAAATGCTGCTCAGTATGTCTGACGATGTGCGGGTAATTCTCATAAAACTGGCCGACAGATTGCACAATATGCGCACCCTGGAAAGCATGCCCGAAAATAAGCAATTGAAAATTGCCGGCGAAACCCTCTTTCTTTTTGCCCCACTGGCGCACCGTTTAGGGTTATATAAAATTAAAACAGAACTGGAAGATATAAGCTTTAAGTACAGGCATCGCGAAGATTACGAGCGCATCAGTAAAAAATTAGCGGAATCGTATCAAAGGCGGACCAACTTTATTAACAAGTTTGCACTACCCATACAGGCAAAACTAACCGATCTGGATTACGACTTCGACGTTTCGGGACGCCCAAAATCGATTTACAGTATTTGGCAAAAAATGCAAAATAAGGGCGTAACGTTTGAACAAATCTACGACCTGTTTGCCATTCGAATAATATTTACTCCAAAAGACAACGAGGGACCCGAAAAAGCTCAGTGCTATAAAATTTACTCCATGGTAACCGATATTTACCATCCCCGGTCGGAGCGCTTACGCGATTGGGTAAATACACCAAAAAGTAACGGTTACGAAGCTTTGCACAGTACAGTTATGGGACCTACAGGCAAATGGGTTGAGGTTCAAATCAGAACGCGACGCATGAACGAAATTGCCGAACGTGGCTTTGCAGCCCATTGGAAATACAAAGGACAACACGATCATGAGGGCGAACTGGACAAATGGCTCGAAAAAATAAGGGAAATAATTGAATCGCCCGAAGCCAGTACACTTGATTTTCTGGATGATCTTAAACTGAATATTTTTTCACCTCAAATAAACGTTTTCACTCCCAAAGGAGAATTAAAAACTGTACCTCAAGACGCTACAGCACTTGATTTTGCCTACGATATTCATACAGAAGTTGGCGATAAAGCCATTTCGGCAGAAATAAATCATAAAATCTCGCCCATTTCGGCCAAATTGAAAAGTGGCGACCAGGTGCGCATCATTACATCACAAAAGGGAAAGCCAAAAGAAGAGTGGCTGGGATTTGTCACTACCCAACGTGCCAAAGGCTCCATTAAAAACTACCTGAATAAACAACGTTTGAACGTGGTCGAAGCCGGGAAAACAAAATACATTGAGCTGCTGAAAACCATGAATATAAAGGTGAACGAACGTATTTACCAACGCTTGCGCGATCAGATGGGTGTTAAAACTAAAGACGATTTGTTTTATGGATTGGGGAAAGAGATTATTACTGAAGCAGATATAAAAAAGTTGCTACGCAGCCGACAAACGCCCAAGTGGATGCGATTCTGGACCATTAAAAAAGACCCTAAAAATGTAGAAGAAAATACTGCCATTGAATTCAATAAAAAACAAACCTTAAACATTTCGGATCAAGATATTAAAAGCAATCTTAAAATTGCCGATTGCTGCAAACCAATTCCCGGAGATGTAGTTATTGGTTATTTAGATGAAAATGAGGTGATTCATATCCACAAAAGCACCTGTCCCGAGGCTGTAAAACTCAGCTCAGGATTTGGCGATAGAATTGTAAAAGTTAAATGGACATCGCACAAGGCAATGGCTTTTAAGGTTATTCTACGCGTGGAAGGAATCGATAGACCGGCCATTGCACACGAGGTTACCGGCGTTATTGTAAAAGAATTAAATGCCAATATCCGTACCATACATATCGAAAGTAAAGAAAGGCGGTTTAGTGGTTGGGTAGAACTTTACATCTATAACCGAAAAGACCTCAATAAACTAACAATGAAGCTAAAAGCTATAAAGGGCTTAACGAAAGTTCACCGCGAAAACGAATCTCCGCAATAATTCTTTTCTCCAAATTGGTTATGATATCGGACATGAAAAAATCAATCCTCATTCGTTTTAGTATTGATTTAATCTAAATAAGTATTATATTTGACCTGTTCTTTTTAATTAGTCTGGTTATGAATAATACACATACAAAAGAGGCAGTTAGCCAACGTTTTTCAACCTTTTTAGAATCGACTGGGCATCGTAAAACACCTGAACGCTTTGCCATATTAGACGAAATTTACTCTCATGAAGGCCATTTCGACGTTGAGTCGTTGTATATTTTCATGAAAAACAATAACTATCGGGTTTCAAGAGCAACATTGTATAATACCATTGAGTTACTGCTCGAATGCAACTTGGTAATTAAGCATCAGTTTGGAAAAAATATTGCCCAATTCGAAAAAGCCTATAATTCTGTAGAGCACGACCATTTGATTTGCACGAAATGCGGGAAAGTAATTGAATTTTCAGATGATCGTATTGCCGAAATACAGGAAAAAGTTGCCAAAGAAAACAATTTTGAGGTAAGTTACCATGGCTTTTATATTCATGGTATTTGTGCTGAATGCATGAACAAATAAATACCGTGCTTGTTAGGATGCTGAATAAACCAAATAAAAGATAAAAAGATGTCAATATTAGTTGGAAAAAAAGCACCGAAATTTACAGCCAAAGCAGTTGTTAATGGTAACAACATTGTAGAAGACTTTTCGTTAGAGCAGTATATTGGAAAAATGCATGTTGTATTTTTCTTCTACCCTGCCGATTTTACCTTTGTTTGCCCTACAGAGATTATTGCATTTCAGAAAAAAATGGACGAGTTTGAAAAACGAAACGTAGCCGTAGTCGGCTGCAGTGTCGATTCTGCCTTTTCTCACTGGAAATGGCTTCAAACAGAACAAAACGATGGTGGAATTAAAGGAGTGAACTACCCACTTGTTGCCGATGCCTCAAACACCGTAGCCGAAAACTTTGGCGTGTTGGCCGGTGAATACGATTATAATGAAAATGGCGAAAGCGTTTTCAATGGCGAACCTGCCGCTTACAGAGGTCTATTTTTAATTGATAAAGCCGGAATTGTTCGCCACCAAGTGGTCAACGATATGCCATTGGGAAGAAGTGTAGATGAAACCTTACGTATGGTTGATGCACTGCTATTCCACGAAGAACATGGAGAAGTTTGTCCGGCCGACTGGCACGAAGGCGACAAAGCTCTAAAGGAAACGCAAGAAAGCATTTCAAGTTATTTATCGAAATAAGAACTTGTTAATAATTAAAAAGCGCTGCTACAATGCTGTAGCAGCGCTTTTTTTATTACGGCAATATTTTTTTTATAATATTCCATTTTTTCTCGGTATAGGGCGGATAACGCATGGCCGGATCGAAAAACGTAGAGTGCTTTAACACTGATCGCTGGTCAGAAAAGGTTTCGAAGCTGGACTTTCCGTGATAACGCCCCAAACCACTTTGTCGGACACCACCAAACGGTAAGTGCA
>JAWOEM010000457.1:0-5927 GCA_046482785.1 Salinivirgaceae bacterium | reverse complement strand
GCCATATTTGGAGTAGGTGCAATAATAGGTTTACTATCGTTTTCAAACGTACTAAGCTACCTACTTCATAAATTCCACGATGCCACTATAGCCGTACTCTCAGGTTTTATGATTGGCTCGTTAAACAAAATTTGGCCATGGAAAGAAGTTGTTGAAACATTTACCGACAGGCACGGTGAAGTAAAACCATTGGTGGAACAAAACATTGGGCCAATGCAATACGAACAAATAACAGGAAACGAGGCATTTTTGCTTTACGCGATACTGTTTGCAGTAGCCGGCTTTGCCCTCATTGCAGCATTCGAAATTTTTGCTACTAAACAAAAAAGCGAATAAATGTTAAAGTTGGGTCTTATAGGGAAATCGCTAAAGCATAGCTACTCTCCGAATATTTTTCAACAAAAATTTCGGGAACTGGGTTTGACAAATGTAGAGTATAACCTTTATGAACTCGACAAAATCAGTCGCATACAAAATTTGCTTGAACAAGATCAGGAAATTGGCGGATTCAGTGTAACCATACCATACAAATCCGCCATTTTACCTTATCTAACCATTACCGATTGCGAAGCTCAAACTATAGGTGCAGTAAATACGGTTAAAGTTGTTAGACATGGAGCTCGAATCACACTAAAAGGATATAATACAGATATTTACGGATTTGAGCAAACGTTAAACACCCACAACATTAAGGCCTCATCAGCGCTGATTTTTGGCAATGGCGGTGCCGCACAAGCAGTAAAATATGTTCTCGACAAACGCCAAATTCCTTACCAAATTGTTTCAAGAACAAGTAATACGCTAAACTATAACACATTAACACCAAACTTCATTAAGGAATCTCCGCTCCTCATCAATACTACCCCTGTGGGAATGTACCCAAATATCGAAAATTCGCTTCCCATTCCAGAGGAAGGAATTACAGCGAACCATACACTTATTGACCTTATTTACAACCCGGCCAAAACAACTTTCCTAAAAATGGGCGATGCTGCCTCCGCTAAAACCATCAATGGTTTGGATATGCTACATGCCCAAGCAGACAAAGCATTAGATCTATTTTTACAGTTATAACAGACGAAAATTCATCATATTTTCATCTGATATAAATCATATTTCCACCTCCATAATTCCTGCTCATAAAGTAATTCCATTCATACTTGAAAAAGCAACACTTACCCGGTTTCTTCGTAAATTGTATTTCAGAATTTTGAATAACCAATTAAATCTACCAGGTATGAAAAAAATCTATGCAGTTTTAACAGTTTTGCTTTTAACAACCATCTCTCCATTTGCCATCGCGCAGGAGGAAGAAGATGTAGAAACGATGGATCTTTACGAAATGTCGTTGGAAGAACTAATGGATATTAAAGTTGTATCGGCATCAAAAACATCGCAAAGTCAAGATTATGCGCCTAACATAATCGATGCCATCCCTGCAAAAGAAATAACTCGTTACGGCTTCACCGACCTTAACGAAATTGCGGCTCAGTATCCTGGATTTTCTTTTTCGCAAGATTATGACCGACGCACCCTCAATTTCAGAGGAATGTTTGAAGGTTGGAACAACAATCATTACCTCACGTTAATTGATGGTGTTCCATTTAACGACAACCTTTACGGTACTTCGTACACATGGGAAATTACCCCATTGGCTTTTGCCAAAAATATTGAAATTATTCGCGGCCCCGGTGGCGCACTTTACGGGTCAAGTGCCATGAATGGCGTTTTCACTATTAACACATTGGCGCCCAAAGATCTGGGAGGTATTGGAATGGCACGTGTACGCTCAGGCGGCACAAACGATAATATTATAGATGTAGTTGTAGGCCACGAAAACGAAAACTTTGAATTATTGGCATCATTCAACTCCTTTTACACCAAAGGGTCAGACTACGAATCGTTCGATGCTTCAGCTGACTCAGCCCACTCCGGAGGAGTTTTTTCGAAACACAATGTGCGCGATAAACGAAGCAGCCAGTACTTTTTTGCAAAAGTAAAAGGAAAACAGCAGTACAAGGGGCTGGAAATTCAGTATCACGAACAGCACTGGGAATACGAAACGGGTCACGGATGGCTTTTCGATATACCTGACCAGTTTGAAAACTTGCAAGAGTACCGCCGTATTATTGCAGCCAAATACGCGCTTTCGCCATCGGAAAAATTAAATATTGAAGCTACAGCCAAATACCAAATTCATGGAATCGACTGGGATTTACAATACTATAAAACAGATGGATATGAAGGGTTTTATCCCAACGGATTGCGCGAATATTTAAAAACCGATGCTGAAGACTTTTTCACTCGCATTCAGGCAGATTACACACACAACGACCACATATTTATGGCCGGCGTAGAGAGTGATATTTTTTATTACGATGGCGATCAGCACCACTACTCAAATACCGACCTGAATGATGCCGGAGGATTTATAGCCGACGACGGAACAGCGGTAGATGCCGGTACCGGATATTTCTATCCATTCCCAAATGGAGAACAACGCGAAATGGGGCCGTGGTTCGAATTTGTAAAAAACAATCCGGTGTATAATGCCGGAGCATTTGTGCAGTACATCTCGCCATGGTTCTTCGATCGTTTGCAAATTACAGGAAGTGGCCGTTTCGACAGACAATGGTTTACCTATAACCAAATTTACGAACCGGGAAAACCCGAAAACGACAAAACATTTGAGCAATTTACACCACGCCTTGCCGCAGTACTGAAAATCAACGATAAAATGTCGATAAAAGCTCTTTTCGGCCAGTCGTTCCGCTACCCTGCCCCAACAGAAATGTTTGGCAGTAACACCTGGACGCTAGCATCGAATATTGAAGAACTGAAACCCGAAAGCTCTACCAATTACGATTTGGCTTTGAACATAAAACCAAACGACAAAATGAAAATTAAACTAAACGGTTATTATGTCGATTTTCAGAACCAAATTGCCTATAGTGATCAAAATCAAAACCTGAGCACTAACTTATATTCGCTGCAAACAGCAGGTGCCGAACTCGATGTGAGATACAAAATTGGAGACATTAGTGGTTTTGCGAACGTATCATACGCGCACCGGATAGACGAAGACATTAAAGATACAACAATAACCGAGCACCCCGACGAAATTACATGGGCAGCGGCAATTAACGCTAATTTGGGAGTAAATTACATGCATACAAAGTTCTACGTTTCTGGCTGGGTTCATTTCCAGGGACCGGTAAAACGCAGGGATTCGGATATTAGTGAGTATTACGCAGAGTTTCGTCCAAACGAAATTGATCCTTGGGTAAATGTAAATGTAAAAGCAGCCTATCGCATTACAACTAAATCTGAAATCGGTATTATTGCTAAAAACGTATTGGATCAGGACCAATACATTATTAAAAACAATCTTTATGCCTTTGATTACAAGCGCCCCGGAGCAAGAGTTTCTGTCGATTTTACAGTGCGCTTTTAGCACCGAGAGAAAAAACAATTAATACCAACCAAAACCAGTTTAATTAGAAAGCCCCCGGTTCAAAAAACGAGCCGGGGTTTTTCAATTTTTATCTGCTAATCATTCAGGAGTTTCATGAGTACCTGCTGTACCGAACCCTTTATTTTTAGGTCGTTTAGCGATTTTTATTCTTTTCATTTTTCATCGACCATACCATGGTTGCACTGACTGCAAATCTTCAATATGTTTCAGGTATCTTTTATGTTCATCATCCGATGAGTTCGGTTTAGAAGATTTTCAAATTACGAAACGCTGAAAATCATATAATGCCATTTTTAGTGCAGACTCAGCAATAATTGTTCAGCTATTGCCGAGCCTTGTTGCCATCTCTACTGGCAACAGCCTTGTATGGCAGCGTAAAATAAAATGTGGTTCCTTTTTTGGGCTCCGATTGCACCCACATTTTACCGCCAAGAATTTCGACAAATCCTTTGGAAATGGATAGCCCCAGCCCCGTACCGCCATAAAGTTTATTGATCGATTTGTGTGCTTGCTGAAAACGTTCAAATATGATGGTTTGCTCCTCTTTTGAAATACCGATTCCGGTATCTTTTACAAAAAACTCCAACTCTTCCGTTGTTCCATTTCTTTTCAGTTCATATCCATATTCAATGGTTCCATGAGCTGTAAATTTCAAAGCATTGGCAATTAGGTTCGAAAGAACTTGGGTAACCTTCGTTTTATCAGTGTAAACTTCTGATTTCGTATTGGTTAGCGACAATATTTTCCGCAGGGCAATATTTTTCCGATAGGCTTGATCCTTAAAGATAGTGTGCAATTCTTCCAAAACTTCATTAACGGAAACCGCCGTTATGTTCACTCTCTCCTGTTTTGTTTCCAGGGAAGAAATCGTAAGAATATTGGAGACAATAGAAAGCAATTGATTGCTACTGTTTTGAATAATGGAAACAAATTTTTGCCTTTTGTTTTCTGCAAGCGAAGGCTTATTTAACATACCCGAAAAACCGGAAATGGCATTGAGCGGGGTTCTAATTTCGTGCGACATATTTTGCAAAAATGCTGTTTTTAGCCGATCACTTTCCTCGGCTTTCTCCTTAGCTTCAATTAACTCTTCAAACATTTGCTTCCGCTCGGTAATATCTTCTTTTATGCCAACAAAATTGGTAATAACTCCATCGCTGTTTTCGATGGGCGAAATAATAACGTTTTCCCAATATAACGTCCCGTTTTTCTTTTGATTTTGAATCTCCCCTTCCCAATTTTTACCTGCTAAAATCGTTTGCCACATTTCATCGTAAAAACTTTTTGGGTGATACCCAGATTGATACTTGTTTATAGATTGGCCAACAATTTCCTCATAGGTATATCCACTGATTTGGGTAAAATGAGGATTTACATACTCAATTTGCCCATCAACATCGGTTATTACAATTGATACAGAACTCTGCTCTACAGCTCTGGAAAGCTTCAGCACCTTTTCCCTGTTCCGGTCGCGATCGATATATACACTTAACTCATAAGCAATTAACTCTAAAATTTGAATACTCGAATCGTCGTAAGCATTGGAGTTATGATAATTTTGGATTACTACAGCTCCCCATATTTCATTATCAATTACAAGAGGCACGCCAAGCCATGCTTCTGCTGTGGTGCCAATAAACTCAATAATACCTTCTTGCTGAAGCCCCAATATTTGGTCTCTCTTTAATAAAACTGATTTCCTTTGCTTAATAACATACCCGGTCAATGATTTATCGGCAGGCCACTGAGGAATTTCATCTTTTTCATCTCTTTCCAAAACAGCCTTAAACACTTGTTTTTCTGCATCATAGAAAGCAATAAATATATTTTTGGCATCGATAATACTATTTACTTCTTGGCTGATATAATTAAATAATGCTTCGAGGTTTTTTGAAGAAATAGTTGCTTTTGCAATATTAAATTGTACCTGACGTATTAGCTCAGCTCTTTTTTGCTCGGTTATATCCCTGGAAACCCCCTGAATAGCAACCGGATTCATCTGCTCATCGCGTAAAAAAGTAGCTCTAATGGCATCCCAACCTATAGATCCATCTGAATAAAAGCGTTTTACTTCCAATTCAAACACACGCTTTTTATCACAATTTGACCGACGTTCTTTTTCAAACTCTTTGGTCAACACTTTTTGAAAAATATGTAAAGATTCCGGTGGGTAAGTTTCTGTCAAAGGCTTTTTCAGATATTCCTCCGGGGTAACACCCAGAACACGAGTTACAGATGGACTAATATAAATCGGATTCATTTTCAGGTCGGTTACCCAAACCACATCGGTTACGTTTTCAGCTATTCGTCTGTATTTCAACTCGCTTTCTACCAGCTCTTTTTCAACTTTTTTCTGATGTGTAATATCGAGTACTGTGAAAATTACCCCTTTAACTAAGTCGTTCAAATCGGCCGGGGTAGAAGCCAAGAGCACATTAATAATGGTTCCGTC